>URNE01000073.1 GCA_900549045.1 uncultured bacterium
GTTTTTCTTTTTTTGAAATGGAGTTTTTATGAATTGGATTCTGGATCTGTACGCTCTGATTCTCGGAATTGTTCAGGGAATTACGGAGTTTCTGCCGATCAGCAGCACCGGACACATGATCATCGTCAACGAGTTCATCAAGCTCGACCCCGGGTTCAAGGACATGTTTTTCGTCGTGGTTCAGCTCGGCTCCATTTTCGCAGTGCTGTTTTACTTTCATAAAAAACTTTTCCCGCTTCAGGCACTCCGCGACGCGGAAGTGCGCAGATCCGCATTTCTGCTCTGGTGCAAAGCGGCCGCCGGCGTAATTCCGGCAATCGTCATCGGCGGACTCTTCGGTTCCAGAATTCAGGAACTGCTTTACAACACGCTCACTGTCGCAATCGCGCTGATTGTCGGCGGAGTTGCGCTGCTCTGGATTGAAACGATCAAACGGACCATCATTGTTTCCAGCACGGATGAACTGAGTTTCAAGCGGGCGTTCCTGATCGGCATTGTGCAGTGCCTCGCGATGATTCCAGGAACTTCGCGTTCGGCGTCGACGATTCTTGGTTCGTTGATGCTCGGGACTTCGCGCCAGGTCGCTGTGGAATACTCCTTTTTTCTCGCGGTTCCGACCATGTTCGCGGCCTCCGCGTACAGTCTTCTGAAACACGGCGCGGCGCTGACGCAACAGCAGTGGATCGCAACGGCGGTCGGGTTCGTCGCGGCGTTCTTTGTGGCATGGGCGGTGATTGCGTTCTTCATGAATTACATCCGCCGCAAAGACTTCAAACTTTTCGGCTGGTACCGGATTTTTCTCGGAATAATCCTCATTCTCTTTTACATTTTCTTCAGACAGGCGCGGTAAGAACGGCAAATTGCATTCTTTTTCTTGAAAAACCGATTATTCGTGCTAACTTACCGGATGATGTTTAATTCAAAGGAAGACGAATGAACCGGAACCGAATCATCCGGACGGAAAGTCTGCGCGACCTCAGCCGTTACGGAATCACCAAAGCCGCCGCCGCAATCGGCGTTTTCGACGGAGTTCACCGCGGACATCAGAAGGTGCTGGCGACTCTGCGGGAGATCGCGGAACGGACAAATTCGACACCGGTCGTCATCACTTTTCATCCGCATCCGCGCTCGGTTCTCGCACCAGGCGCAGCCCCTCCCCTGCTCTATCCGCAGGAGGAAAAACTGCGTCTGCTCCGGCAGTACGGCGCGGAAGCCGCGGTTGTCATCCCGTTCACCCGGGAATTCGCGGCGCTCTCGCCGAATCAGTTTCTCGACCAGAGCCTGCACTCCGGAACGGTGAAACTGACCGGAGTCTGCGTCGGCCGAGCATGGCGTTTCGGCGCAAAAGCGGCGGGATCGCATGCGGATCTCGAACGCCGGGCAAAACTTGACCGCTTCGTCTTCTCGCCCGTCGACGAGGTGAAGTTCGGCGACGGCGTTGTAAGCAGCACGGAAATCCGGAAGGCGGTTGCCGGCGGAGACCTTGCGGCCGCGGCGGAAATGCTCGGACGCAGCTACACGCTGTTCGGCAAGGTGGAACACGGGCTAGGACTCGCCGGAAAAGAGCTCGGCGCGGCAACCGCAAATCTGCATCTGGACGCCGGGGTTCTCCCCCCGTTCGGAGTCTACGCGGTCCGGGCGGGCGATGAAGCCGGAACGGAACGTTTTCCGGGCATTGTGAATATCGGAATCGCCCCCACGGTCCGGCACGAGGAACACCCCGCGCCGAAAGTGGAAGTACATATCTTCGGCAGGTCGCTTGACCTTTACGGAAAACGGCTCGCCGTGGAGCTTGCGGCAAATGTGCGTCGGGAAAAAAAGTTCGCCTCGCTTGACGAACTCCGCGCTCAAATTCAGACGGATATTGCAGCCGCAGCCAAACTCTTGAAAGGATGTTGAAATGGAGGAAAAAACTTACACCGTCATGGAGCTCGCCGAAACCCTCGGTGCCGCCCGGACAACCGTAAACGACTGGCTCGCGCGCTACACGCAATACATCGACTTCAAAATGGTCGGCCGCCGCCGCGTCTACACCGAAGCGACTCTCGCCGTCCTGCGTGAAATCTCCGAACTGCGCAACAAAGGACTCGCCGGTCCGGAAATTGAAACCGAACTCGCCAAGACCCATGCGGTCCGCCCCGTTGCGGAGGATCCGCTTTTCGCAGCGATGGGCGAAGAGATGCCGAAGCAGAACGAAACGGAAAAGTCCGCTTCCGCTCCCGTCCCCGTGCCGGCCGATGAATTCGCCATGATTGCAAAACAGCAGTCCGATGAACTCGGACGCATGTTTGCGGAAAGCTTCCGCGATATGGCCGACCGGATGAACTCGCTCGAGCGGAAGGCGAACAAAGCCGAACGCAAGGTCTGGCTCGGTTACGGATTCGTCTTCGTGCTTCTCGCCGCTCTGATCGTGCTCGGAGTTCTCTTCTTCCAGCGTCAGATCCGCACCGACCGCGAAAACCGCGCCGCCGATGTTCAGCAGAAAGAGGCGATTCAGGCAGTCAACGACAAAACCGTCAAACTCACCGGATCGGCGGAAAATATGCGGAAAGGCATCTCCGAACTGAAAAAAGGCCTCGACTCGCAGAAGAAAGAGTTCGATCGAGCGCTCAGGGAAATGAAGTCGGCGAACGAGCGCGAAGTTGCCGCTCTCAAGGACAATTTCGCCAAAGAAAAGAAAGAGCAGCTTCAGCGCATGGAACAGCTTGCCGCCGAAAAGAACCGCGAAATCGAACAGCTGAAAAAACAGAACGCCGATTCCGCACAGAAAATCAAAGAACTGGAACAAAACGTAAAAAAATAAGGAACTCGCCATGTTTGAACTCGACGTAATCCGCGAATTCTCCTCCGCCCACTGTCTCAAAGGCTACTGCGGAAACTGCTCCGAAAAACACGGACACAACTGGTCCGTTCAGGTATTCATCCGTTCCGAAAAGCTCGATGAAATCGGCATCGCCGTTGATTTCAAGGCTCTGAAACGCGAACTCGACGCCCTGCTCGGCGAGCTTGACCACAAGGATCTGAACTCGATCCCGCCGTTTGACAAGCTCAATCCGACCAGCGAGAACATCGCCATGTACATTTACAAGCGCCTCTCCGGAAAACTCAACGGAAACGGCGTCAAAGTCTACCGCGTCCGCGTGGGCGAAAACGCCTCCTCCGGCGCCAGCTACTTCGAGGATTGACCATGCTGAAGAAGGCTCTGGAAGCCCTGCGGAAACCGGGAGCGGTCCTGCTCGTCCCGACCGAAACGGTCTACGGACTCGTCTGCGACTGGGCGGATCAGGCGGCGCGCGACCGGATTTATGCGATGAAGCACCGGGCGGAAAACAAGCCGCTCGCGGCGTTCGTCCCCTCTCCCGCGCATGCGGAAACGCTCTGCGGCTGTCCGCTTCCCGAAACGGCGAAACGTTTTGCGGAACGCTTCATGCCGGGTCCGGTCACTCTGATTGTTCCCGACAAAAACGGCGTCACTTTCGGATTCCGGATCCCGGATCATCCGTTCATTCTGGAACTTCTGCGCGCGTACGGACGCCCGCTCGCCTCGACCAGCGCGAACCGTTCGGGTCAGCCGCCCGCGCTGGAAGTCGCCTGCGCCCTTGCGACGCTCGCGGAACAGCCGGACTGCACGGTTGATTACGGCCCCCTCCCGCAGGATTCCCGCGCCTCAACCGTCATTCTGGTCAATGCGGACGACACGTGGAAAATTCTGCGCGAAGGTCCCGTCACGAAAGCGGAACTGGAAACGGCACTGTAACCCGTTTCCGCGAACAGCGTCATGACGACGCAAGCTTCAGTACGTCGATCGTCCGAATTCGCAATGGAGAGTTTCAGAGGAGTTCCGCCGCAGGCAGAGCTCCGTGATCTTTTCCAAGCCCCGCGGCAGCAATTCGCGGGGCTCCCGAATCTTGTTCCGTAAGAGCCTCCTGTGTCAGCGAATACGCCGTATTCGCATAATGATGGCGAAGCCCCGTCCCGTACACCTTTTTCATCGTCTGCACGACAATTTTTCTTTCAATATGTTGTTGTCGATATGATACCGGCAATCCATCACAAAAGAAGCGGTCCGTCAAGCGCGGGGAAACCGTTTTCATGCAATTTTTCAGAAACGGCGCTATATTCCCGTTTCCAGGCAGACATTGCTCATTTCAAGGCGGCGGACATTGCGGACAACCAGCGGCTGTTCCGCGCGAATCCGGCCGCGCACATTGTTCAGGACAATCCGTCCAAGCGGCATGGCGCTCCGGCCGCGAAAGCAGATCGCCCGCCCCGCATCCAGAAGAATATCCGAAAACACGATGTCGTCAAACAGCCCTGTCTCCACTCCTTCATCCACGGAAATTTCAATGGGAAGCCCGCTTACCGAGACGGTGATTCCCGAGAAGGAAAGGTTGCGGATTTCATGCGGCGTCTGGCGGAACGGCGTTGCAAACTCGTGCTGCCAGTAGCGCAAAGGATTATCGAAAAAAATTCCGTTCCGTCCTTTGAGAATCAGATTTGAAAAACGGCAGTTCCGGATCAGATCGTCCCCGGGACAGCCGATGCGGATCGCCTGACAGCGGCTCTCCAGAACACAGTTGGAAACCGTCATATCCTCCAGAACAACGCGTCCGGTGTCGGCATGCCACGCATGACTGGAACGCGCGACAAGCGCATCATCGCCGGTCGAGACCCGGCAATCGGAGACGGCGATGCCGCTGCCGCCGAAAAAATGGATGCCGTCGTTGTTGATCATGCGCGGATCGCCGAAGATTTCCACACCGTGAACGGAAACCCCGCTGCACTTGATGAACCACATCGTCCAGCGCGGCGAATCATGGAAACGCACATTTTCAATACGTATCCGGCGGCAGTTCGCAAAATGAAGCATCCGGGGACGCTCCAGAGCTTTCTTTTCGTAAAACCCGCCCGGCCCAAGCGTCTTCTCATAAAACTCCGGACCGCGTCCTTCGATGGTTCCGAAGCCGGTGATCGCAATATTCTCCGCATTCTCTGCGGCCAGAAACGCCCGGTTGTGCGGATCGGTATGACACTCGCCAAAAAGTTCATCCGGAAGAATGTCATAACCGGCATCGGTTCCTTCGCCGACAAGAACGGAACCGCTCCGGAGATTCAGCTCGACATTGCTTTTCAAATAAAGGGTTCCGCTGCGGTGAACGCCGGGGAGCAGACAGACTCTTCCGCCGCCCTGTCCCGACGCGCGGTCGACAGCGTTCTGAACGGATTCTCCCGGATGAATCAAAAACTCGCTCTGCATGATGTTTCTCCCGAAGTGTCTCAATACGGAATCTGAAAATTTTCACGCCGGATCATCGCAGCATTGCGTCCGCCCTTGACAATGACCCATTCCGCGGCTTTCGCTCCGCTCCAGCTCTCGACGTGACCGTCGACAAGCAGCACCGTTGCGCGTCCCTGATGAATCAGGTGATAACCGGAAGAGGAGTCGTTGACATAGTAAAACGGTTTTCCGGAATAAGCGGAAGCGGTGTCATAGCATACGGAATCCGTTATCATCTGATAGCCGGACGGACGCTTTATTTTCCGTGAATTGAATGCGGCGGCTCCGCCCGGAGCATTGAGAGCGGTTCCGTTTTGGTCGACGAACGGCAGCATCGCCTCCGTTCCCAAATCCATATTCCAGCGTCCCGCGCGGATTCCGTAAGTATAAACACCTGCGTAAGAATCCGGATTCGCGGCGGCCGGCGTAAAACGGTTCGCGGGACAGAAGAAATATTTCGGGAGAGGCGACGTCAATGTTGCAGTCTGCATCACTTCGCGGCTCCAGTTTCCGCTCTGCAGCACGGTCGCTTTGGAAATCGGCCAGAAGCCGTCGGCGGAATCCGCATACATCAGAACCTGCAGTCCGACCTGTTTCATGTTTCCGACGCACTGAATGCCGATCGCCTTTCCCCGCGCCGAATTCAGAGCCGGCAGAAGACCCCCCGCGAGGATCGCGATGATCGCAATCGTGACGAGGAGCTCTATAAGGGTAAATCTCGTGAACTTCCCTTTCCGGAGGTTAAAAAGTTGAGTCTTTCTATGAATGCTCATAATGATTGCCTTTCGTTTGTTTGTTTGTTTGCCGATGTGGACAGGCAATTTAAGGTTTGGTTCTAAGAGCGAATGATAGTCCTCCTTTTTTTATTGTATTTCAGGGTTTGCTGTGGAGCCTAGATCGTGGACAACCAGTTGTTTCCGGAATTCCTCTTCGGAGAGTTCCGTTTCCGTATGCGCCTGCAGGACAACTTCTTCGCCGGGATAGAGCGTTACCGCGTTGTCGCTCCAGCGGCATGCCGTATCGCGGAGTTCGGCGAAAACAAAGAACGCAAACTGTCCGGCGGAGAGCGCAACTTCGAAACCGGAGTCGGTCTTCCGGACCTGCGTTTTTATCTGCGGAACGGGAAGAGCGGACATTTTGTACGCGACGGGGAAGAACTCGTTCCGCAGCACCTGCGTTCCGGTTTCGAAACGAAGCTCGAAGAATCCGTTTTCAGGATCGCGGCAATCCGGAATCTGTGCGGGGAAGGTGGCGCTCTGTCCGGCGATTTCCAGTTTTTTCGCAAGTATGTTTTCCGTTTTCCCGCGGAAGGAATGGAACAACAGATGCAGAGTGCCCGGGATGCGGTCAGGAGTGTCATTGACAAGACAGACCGTGAACACGCCGTCCCGTTTTACTGCGGTCAGACGCAGCGGTGCGAAAAAGCGTTTTGCTGCGTAGTGCAGGATTTTCCAGCCGCCGGTATAGTCGATGGAGGACCAGGAGGCGACCGGCCAGTTGTCGTTCAGCTGCCAGTAGAGCGCGCCCATGCAGTATGGCTGCAGGCTGCGGAAGTGGTCAACTCCGGTCTGCATTGCGAGCGCCTGCTGAACCTGGCTCAGATAGACGGTCTGTTCAAAGCCGACGGGCACGCGGAAATAGCGGGCGAAGGTGGAGAGAATGCGCGTGTTGCCGATGCCGTTCTTCTGATGCGCCTCAATTTCCGGCGCGGAAAGATTCCAGTGTTCCGGGCTGATCCATCTGCGGAGAGTGCTCAGCAGCGGGAAGGATTGGAACCCGAATTCTGCGCAGAAACGCGGGGCGACCGAATAGAACGCTTCAAACGGCTTGTCGCCGTGCCAGACGTCCCAGTAGTGGAGATCGCCTCTGGAGGGGTTCCAGACATTGGCTCCCATATCCTCCGGTCCTTTGCAGGGTGAAGAGTTCCATACGGGAATGTCCGTGTTGTATTTTTTCAGAATGCGCATCAATGCCTGATTGAAGAAATGATACTGCAGGGCATTGCGGTACTGCTCTTCCGAATCGGGGGTATGTCCGTGACACATGCAGATTTCATTGTCGCCGCACCACAGCGCCATGCAGGGATGCACGGAAAGACGTTTGACCTGAAATTCCAGTTCTCTGTCGACGGATTTGAGAAATTCCGGATCGGAAGGGTAGCGGACACAGGCGAACATGCAGTCCTGCCAGACCAGCAGACCGAGCTCGTCGCAGATATCGTAGAACAGATCGCTCTCGTAGCGTCCGCCGCCCCAGACGCGGATCATATTCATGTTGGCGTCGCGGGCGGATTGCAGGAGGGAACGGATTTTGTCCGGAGATGTTCTGCCGGGCATGGCATCGGCGGGAATCCAGTTTGCACCTTTGCAGAAGATGTCGTTTCCGTTGATTCTGAAGTAAAAGCTTTCGGCATTTTCGCCGTCTTTCTCCCGGACGAGTTCCAGCTTGCGGAATCCGATCCGGTGGCTTTTTGTTTCGTACGGGGTCGCCGCTTCAAGCGAGTAGAGATTCTGTCCGCCGTACCCCGCGGGATTCCAGAGTGCGGGGGAAGATACGGAGAAACTGAATTCCTGTGCGCTTTTCCCTGCGGGAAGCTCCAGAGTACGGCTCTGCGTCTGTTCTGCGAAACGCAAGGTCAGGGGAAGCGTTGTCTCTTTGCAGGCGTTGAATTCGATTTGAACGGTGAGGACGGCGTCCGGACCTTTGAACGACTGGCTGACGGTGAGATGCTCGATGCGTGCCGGAGCTTCTGCGAGATAAAGCGAGTCGTAGAGTCCGCAGACGGGCAGACAGATTCCCCAGTCCCACCCGCCGGAGGATTGTATTTTGCGGAGGAACTGCAGATTCGGAATGGCATTGTTGTCATTCTGTCCGAGAGATTCTCTGCTCCGTCCGGCGCGGCGGTTTGCCTCGGCGGTAACGGATTCGAATTCGATTTCCAGCGTGTTCTTTCCGGCTTTGAGCAGGTGTCCCGTCCATGCGCGGAAACGGGCGAACATGTTGTCGCTTTGTCCCAAAACGGTTCCGTTCAGGCGGATTTCCGCACAGGTGTCAGCGGAGTCGAGGTTCAGATACACCGGATTTTCCGGAAGGGCATCGAGAGTGAATTCCGTGCGGAAGAGCCACTTGCGGTCGCCGATGAACTGGACGGCGGATTCATTGCGTCCTGCATACGGATCGGGAATGATTCCGGCCGCATACAGCGCGGTGGCGTTGTCTCCGGGCAGAGTGACGGGAACCCGGACCGGCTGATCCGAAGCGTCTGTTCCGAGAAGCTCCCATTGACACTGTGACAAGTCTGAAAACATTGAATCTCCTTGAACGTTGTTCTGATTTTCTGTTCCGGAGCACATTATACATCATTTCCGGAAAAAGACTAAATGCTCTTTAAGAAAAACTATGCTGTATTGATATTTAAAGTGTGCAGGGGAGGTAATAGAGAATGCGGG
>URNE01000074.1 GCA_900549045.1 uncultured bacterium
CAATCTTCAGGATTCTTTCCGCGGGGAGCCCATCGAAATTCAGGAGCTTGAGATGCTTTCCGGGGAAACGGAGGTTCTTCTCCGCAGCGATTCCGGTCTTCCGCTTCTTCTGCGCACGGAGTGCGGAACAGGCGCGTTCTTTTACTTTGCCGCCGCGCTCTGGAATGAACTTTTCCCGCATGGACGGCATGTCTGCGCGGACGCCTTCTGGGAACGGCTCGGCGGTTTTGCCCCGATGAAATCAAGCGTTCCGACGGCATTCGCTTCCGGCGCGGAATACGATTACGTTCTTGTCGCGAATCCGGAAGGCGCGACGGAGTGCGTCATCGAAACGGAGCGTTCCGCCGAACTCATCTTCGGACGCGGCACGCTTATCCGGCAAAACGGGAAAATCAAACTTGCGGATGCGCGGCATGCAATTCTGCGGATGGAGAAAATCAAATGAACTGTGCGGACTTCTACCGTCTCGCCCCGAACCGCGTGTGGCGGACCTATCTCGGCGGAGCGACACTGGACGCGATTTACGGAAAACCGGCTCCCGCCGACTCGCATTTCCCCGAAGACTGGATTCTTTCGACCACCCGCGCGGTGAATGCCGGGCGGGAATCCGTGCTGGAAGGGGTCTCCAGAGTCGTTACGGAATCCGGTGAACTCTTGGTGACGGAGCTTCTCGACCGTTTCCCGGAGGAGATTCTCGGCACTGCGCATCTGGCGAAGTTCGGGAAACAGACCGGGTTCCTGCTGAAATACCTGGATTCCGCAATCCGTCTGCACCTGCAGTGTCATCCGTCAATTCCCTTCGCGCGGAAACATCTGCATTCCAAGTGCGGCAAGAGCGAGGGGTATTACATTCTCGGCGTGCGCCCCGGATGCGAAGGATATATCTATCTCGGCTTCCAGAATCCGCCGTCTCCGGAGGAGCTGCGCCGGATGATTGCGGAGCAGGATATTGCGGCTCTGCTTTCCTGTTTTGAGAAAATCCCGGTGCGGCCGGGCGACGCCTTTTACGTTCCGGGCGGTTTCCCTCATGCGATCGGCGAGGGCGTTTTCATGATCGAAATGATGGAGCCGACCGACTTTGCCGTGCGCATTGAATTCGAGCGCGGCGGTTATGTCCTTCCCGAAAGCGCGCGTTTCATGAACCGCGGAATCAATTTCGCCGTTTCGATGTTCGACTTCAAACGGCGTTCCGTTGAGACGATCCGCAGGGAACAGTTCGCGGTTCCGCTTCCGCTCCCCATAGAGGGGGAGGCGGAGCGCCGGTCCCTGTTCGACAAACGGTATACGCACTGCTTCCGCGCGGAGCGACTGCTTGTTCACGGCAGAGCTTCACTCCGGCAGAAAGGTCTGCGCGTCCTGATTGCGACAAACGGTTCAGGCGAACTTGAAATCAACGGAAAATGCTGTAAATTATCCGCATATGACAGGATTCTCATTCCCGCGAAAACGGAAGAAATACGGTTTCATTCGGAAGAGCGGCTGGAACTCATCGCGGCACGGCCGCCGGAGGTTTGAACATGTCGAAAATCATTGACGTCGCCGCAATTCATTTCAATGTCAGCGAGCGAGGAGACCAGGGACGCGACGAGGCGTTCCGTCAGTTCCGCGAGGCGGAAAAACGGCTCGACGGAACCGGAGTCGACCTTGTGGTCACCTGCGAAGGCATGTCAAGTCTCGGGCAGACAGCGGATCAGGCGGAAAGCTTTGAAGAACCCGGCGAACTGCTCTCGATGTACCGCGATTTTTCCCTTCGCAACCGCTGTACGACTGCGGGCGCGGTGAAACTCCGGATCGCGGATAAAATTTTCAATGCGCTGGCGTTTATCGGACCCGACGGCGCGTTTCTCGGTCATTATGCGAAAGCATATCCGACACCGCGCGAACTGGAAAATGGGATTTCCCCCGGTCCCGGCGCGGTCGTGGTTGACACGCCTGCCGGAAGACTCGGCGGAATGATCTGCTACGATCTCAACTTCGATGCTCTTGCGGAGCAGTATCGCGCGCTTTTGCCGGACATTCTCTGTTTTTCGAGTATGTTCCACGGCGATCACCTTCAGACAAGCCGGGCGTACTGCGCCCGCTCATTTTTCGTCGGTGCGGTCAAGGACGCCTGCAGTTCGGTTGTCGATCCGCTCGGACGCGAACTTTCGGAGAGCTGTTACTACAACCGGATCGCCCGTGCGCGCATCAACCTCGACCGTTTCATCATGCATCAGGATGAGAACATCGAAAAGTTTCCGGACATCCGCCGCAAGTACGGAAAGGAGATTCTGATTGATACGAATTCTCGTCTCGGAGTCTCTCTGCTTTACAGCTGTGTTCCGGACCGCACGGCGGAAGAGGTCGCGCGGGAATTCGGACTCGTTCCGCTGGATGATCTGCTGAACCGGTCCGCGGAACTTGCGGGAAAGTGACTTGATAAACCGGAAACGGTTCGGCGGGGAAAGCCGGTTTTACGACGGCGCTGTATATTGTCATGGTTCCGGCGGCCGGCCTCTTTTTCCGCCGCCCCCCAGACTGCTGTGGTGCGGAGCAGCAGCCTCCCTTGCCGGATCCTATCTGCTGAATGTTCCGGAAGGAGGAATCCAAAAAGGAGATTTCCTTCTTTTGATTTGTGCGTTCATGTATGCGATGCACATTCTGACGATCGATTATTTCGCGCCGAAAACGGACTGTGTCCGCATGGCATGCCTTCAGTTTCTCGGATGCGGCGTTCTGAGCACGGTCCTTTCGCTGATTCTCGGAGAATCCCGGGCGATTTCGGGACTGTGCGCGGTTGCGGTTCCGCTGCTCTATTGCGGTGTCGCCGAAATTGAAGTGAAGAACCGGATATTTTTCCAGTCGTGCGGTTTATCGTAAACGGCAAGTCCTTTGAACAGTTCTTTGCGTCCTTCAAAGAATGCTTTCAAGATGGAGACTGTCAGCGATTTTCCGAAGCGGCGCGGACGTGAGAGGAAAAAGCCGGAGCGTTTCTGCTGGAACAGTTTCCAGATATACTCCGTCTTGTCTGCATACATACAGAAAGTTATCCTGTATCAGATTTTCAAAGCTGAAAACATAGCTTGTCAGTTCTTTCATCGTCCAGCTGCTTGTTTTATTGAAACCATACAGCGGATTTTCCGTTTGTCAAGCTTCTGCGGGGAGAAAGCCCTCCCGGGCGGAAGGGCTTCGGATTGAGCGGAAACGGTTACTTCTTTACTGTATCGAAATGCGGCAGGGAGAGGAGCTCTTTCACCCGACCGTCATTCATGATTTCAAATTTTTCCAGACATGTGCCGTCCGGACGGAAGGACTGAACGGTCAGTTTCTCCGGGGTGACGTCGACTCGGAAGACCGAGGCGGCAAACGGGGTTTCCGCTTCGGGCCCGAGTCCGGCGACGACCGGAAACGGATAGTTCTTTCCGTCGCTCGGAGCCTTCGTCTGCGGCGGGACCAGCGCGGCGGCCTGCGTCGTGCCCGGAATCGTGCGGGTGTAGGCGTGCGTGTGTCCGGTGAGCATCAGGGCGACCGGGGCGTCGGACTTGCGGCCGCGGTAATACGGAGCGATCATGGAAGCGGTCATGCGCGTGATGCTTTCTTCAAATCCGCCGACGGAGAACGGGGCGGAATGCGCAATGACAATCCGGTGTTTTGCATTCTTCCATGCGGGGGAATCCATAACCTGTTTCACAAACGCCTGCTGTTTTGCAGCGAAGGCGGCGGGAAGCGTGTATTCCGCGCGTTCCGATTTCCAGTTCCCGAGCGCGTAGCTGTCAAGACGCAGAAACGCTGTGCTGCCGAACCGGAAGAAGCCGTAGGTTTTGCCCTCCGGAGTGCCGCAGCATTCGATGTAACGTTCTGTGTCGCCGAGAAACTCATGGTTGCCGCGGATCCAAATGAGCGGACGCGCGGAGCCTCCGTTTTCCGCATTCAGTTTCCAAACGGTGTTCAGCAGAGAATCTATGGAGAAACTGCTGCCGATGTCGCCGCCGAGGAGAACGAAATCGCAGGTTTCCACGCCGCCGGCTTTCAGCAGAGCGGAGAAAATTTCATTCTGTTTTTCCGGAACGAACTGCAGATCGGCGGTGAAGAGAAAACTGAAGCGCTCTTTTTTCTCATCCGGAGCGGTAAAAGTGTAAATTTCACCTTTTCGCGGATAGACAAGGTCTTTCGGTTTCGCGGGATCCAGCATGACAATGCGGTATTCATACTGCGCGCCGGGTGTAAGGTTTTCGAGTTCGACGGTATGGAAACTGCGGCGCTGAATCAGCTCTTCCACGGCATCCCAGGCGGTCTGCCACGGTTCCGTGCCTTTCGTGCGGTATTCCACGCCCGCTCCGCAGTTGCCGAGAGAGGTGAAGCGGACCGTCATGCGCCCGGGACCGGGATTGTCGAGCCAGGGGCCGACCGCGATTTCCGGAACATCGGGAAGCCGGAACGGAACTTTGGCGCATGCGAAACTCCAGGTGTAGGAGCCGCGTCCGGTGTGGATTGCGAGCAGGTTTTCGCCCCGCTTCACAGGAATGAAGAACGGGTGGTTGGAGGGCTGGTAGGAGCTGTCGCCGTTGCCGTCCTTCATGGTGCTGGAGCAGAGCGTGCCGTTGACGTAAGCTTCAAAGTACCAGTCACAGCCGATTCCGATTTCCGCAATGCCGTCAGCGGGAGAGGTGATGGTGCAATAGAGCACGGCATGACTTTTCAGGTCTCCGGTTTTTCCCGCGACGGTGTCGAGGTCGATTTTGCTGTCTTTGAGACGGAACGTTTTGCCTTCCGCACGGGCGTTCTGCCAGCCCTCTTCGGGCATTCCTTCGCGGAACGTCCAGTCCTGCGCGAGGGTGACGGGCTGGAGCTTTTCCGCATTGAGAGCAAAGATTTCCGGCAAATGGTCATCCTGCCAGACCGCGAACACCGTTGCCGTAAGGAGCGAAAGCGCTCCGCAGAGAATTTTTTTCATTCGTATGCCTTTCTGTTTTTATTGAAAATCATAAGATAATCTAACATCAGTCAGACAAAAAGCAAATGGAGATGTCGTGAGACGGCAGCCGGATTCAGCGGTATTCCGGGATAGGGAGAAAACGGACATTTATGCGGGGGAGTCTCTGATTTGTGCAACGCTTTTCAGCTGGACAACCTCCTGCGGGCAGTAGAAGATTTTCTCGTCGAGATGTTCCCTTTTTGCAATTTCCGCGGCGCGGCGGGATGACCTCTTTTTCATGTTTCAGTTCCACAACATTTATGAAAAAGAGCGGCGGCCGAAGAGGAAAACGGCCGCCGTTGGCAAGAAAATCACTTGAGCTTCGCGTACCATTTCGCGCGGAGCTTCTCTTCCGCCATCAGACGGATGAAGAGTCCTCCGACCACGGAACGCGCCTGGAAGCCGACTTTGTGTCCGTCGCCGACCGTCTCGTACCAGTCAGTCATGGGAACGCGGGAAACGCCCTCTTCGAGCCACTTGACGGCGGGGGCGAGAAGCGCGCGGAAATCCTCGTCCCGCCCCGTGAGGGTGGCTGTCCAGAGAATCCAGTCGAGCTTGGTGTAGGTTTTGCGGCTGTCGAGCGGAAGACCGTAGACGTTCTGGACCTTGCGGTAGAACGCCATCTCTTTTTCAGCAACCGAGGCGGGGAAGAGGTTGAGTCCGAGCAGACGGTCCCAGACCAGGTTGTACTTCTGACTCCAGGTTCCCTTCTGATCGAACGCCAGACGGTAGCATTCGCCGTCGTCGGCGTCGACAACCCAGCGGTTCGCGGATTCCTGAGCGAGAGCGCGATAGCGTTCCGCCTCCTCCCCGTTTCCGAGCATGCCGGCGATGATCGACCAGCCGCCGAGCGCGAGGATCGCTTTGATCGAGAGGTTGGTGTTGTGCGCAAGATGTCCGGCGAAATCGTCGGTGCAGAGCTGATTTTCCGGATCGTACCCCTTGTCCGCAAGGTATTCCGCCCACTTGCGGAACACGGGTTCGTACTTGCGGAGGAAGGAGAGATCGTCTGTGAATTTCGCGAGAGCCGCGGCGAGAATCAGCATGTTTCCGCACTCTTCCACGGGCATCTGGTTTTCTTCGGTGCGTTCTCCTCCGCCGTAGACCTGGCCGTTTGCAAGCGGATAGGTTCCGAGGTCGTGCGGGGCAAACGGGAAACGCCATTTGCAGCTGCTTGCATAGTCGAGAATCGGGATGAGCATTCCCTTCAGCAGAGCCGGCTGCATGAGCAGATAGAGCGGAGCGGAGGGATAGGTGACGTCGACCGTCGCGATACAGCCGTTCGAGAAGTTCTCCTTGGAGAAGAAGAGCGGGGTGCCGTCGATGTCCGCCACGAGCTTGTGCGCGGCGATCGACTGGCGGAACGCTCCGGCGAGGAGCTTTGCGTAATCGGCGCCGCCGAACGCTTCGGCGTCCGCAAGCAGTTCAGCGTCAAAGGCTTCGCATTCCTTGCGCAGGGCGGCATATTCTTCCTTTGCCACGGTGAGGAGCGTGGAGAAATCGGGCTGAAAGAGAGTCCAGTAGCCGGAAAGACGGCGTTTCAGGAATTCGACGGAATCAAGGTCGTTGTAGCCGATCATGAACCATGCGGAGGCTGAGGTTCCGGGAACGGCCTTCATCGGAATCGCGGCGCAGACGGAACTCCAGACGCGGTAGAGCGGAGCGGGGCAGCTGGAGTCGTCTTCCTCGGGAAGATGTCCGGTGTCGGCGAAACGCTGAGCGGCGACGACGTTTCCGGCAAAGCAGGTTTCCGCATGGAATTCATTCGGAACGGCAAACGCAAGATAGCCCCAGTCGATGCGGAGATCGTCTCCGGTTTTCTGAAGAACCGCCTGATTGGCTGCGCCGATGGAGAGAAAATCCATGTCTTTTTTGCGCAGACGGCTCCATGTGACTTTCGCGCTGTTTTCGTTGACGCAGGCGTCGGCGGTCGCGGCAAAATAGACGGAGAGTTCATGTTCCGCGCCGTCGCTGGATTCAACATCGTAGCAGACGTATGTGACGGGACGCGCCATGACGTCGAGTTTGTACGGAAGGGCGGGAGTGAGAAAGGTCAGGCGGAAGCGGATACCCGCTTCCGCGAAAGTGTAGACGGTGCGGGTCGGGAAGACCTCGACCGACTCCTGGTTCATCGGGGGGAACTGCCGGCGCGGTCCCATGAAGCGGAAAGTCTTGCCGTCGATGCGGAGAAGTCCGCAGAGGTCGTTGTTGTTTCCGGTCCAGTGGTGAGTCCAGGTCTCTGTGAGTTTGTCGGAAAAACTCCAGATAGAGAAATAGGGATCGTGCGTGATGAGCGGATATGCGGGATAGCGTGTCATGGAAACCTCCTTGTTTTCGTTGCATTAATTATAGCACGCTTTTCCCCGGCTGAGAATGGAGAAAAATTAAAAAAACATGAGGTTTCTGCGCATCCGGCGCGTATTCAGCCCTGTTTTTCTTCTTCCGGTGGCTCCGGAAGAATCCGAGAAAACGCAATCAGCATCGCGCCGCGGATGACGAGAAGGAGCCCCGCGATCCACAGCATCCCGGCCATGCTTGTCAGCGGCCAGATGAAGAGGACGACGCCGATGAAGAGCCCGATGAATCCGGAAACGACCGGCAGGATCTTGAAGTTGGCGGGAACCGGCAACATCGCGGCGCTCCAGAGCCCGGCAATTCCGCCGACAATCAGCCATAGCGCGATCAGCCATGCGACGAGAAAGATGACCTTGAACGGCTGAAACACCATGAACAGTCCCCAGACGACGACGGCAAGTCCGAACGCGACCCAGAAGAGCCGCCGTCCGGTTCCCGCCGCGCCGCTGAGCACGGTCCAGCCCCCGAACAGGGCGAAAAACACGCCGAGAATCTTGGCTGCGAGTTCCAGTGAAATTACCGGATTGAGCGCAATCAATACGCCTGTCAGGAGCACGAGGATTCCGCGCCAGAAGAACATCTTGCGTGAAATCCCGCCGAAAAGAGCCGAAGCCGCCAGAAATTTGTCCATAAAATCCCCCCTTCTTTATGAATCAGTAAACGGTGAGTTTCGGAGAAGCTCCGGAGCAGTCCGCAAGCCATTGCAGTTCGATATCGCGTTCGACGTTGAGCTGAGCGAGAATATCGTTGCGGCTGATGACGCCCGCAATGTTCTTGCCTTCGATCACCGGAAGATGACTGATGTTGTGCCGGACCATGACGTTCATGAGATACTCGACGTCGTCGTTGACATTGGCCACGATCATGCGGTGGGTCATGAAATCATCGACCGTATTGGTGTCCGGATTCGACTCTTCCATGCAGAGCGAGCGGACGATATCCACCTTCGTCAGGATTCCGATGAATTCCGCGGGAGTGTGGTCTTTGGCTTTGACCATAAGATAATCGGTTTTGAGACTGATCATCTTTTTGGCCGCCGTGCGGAGCGTTGCGCCGGATTCAATGGTGTAAAGACGCTGGGTTTCCTTCTTTTCCGAGAGAACTTTCTGAAGTTTCATAGGGCATTCTCCTTTCCGGTTGAATTTTCCTGTGAAAAGTATAATGCCGAAAAAAAGTTTTTCAAGCGGGATCGCGAATTTTTCACCTCAAAAGGCAAAAAAAAATGCCGCGCTTCGCTTCCCCAAGGAGAGTTTGTTAGAAAACGAAGCCGCGGCTGCCCGTAAAATCAAACAATGCAAAACAAAAAACACATTGTCTGTATGACGCATTACTTTACATTGCGATTATTGTCGGAATATGGCAGAAAGATTGCA
>URNE01000075.1 GCA_900549045.1 uncultured bacterium
TACCGGAGATTCTCGCTCCGGAACGGAACAGAAAGGGAGTCTTCGGAATGACTTTGAAAAAACTGCTTGTGATCCCGCTGTGCGGGCTTATGCTCGCGGCGACTTCCTGCGGGGATTATGTCGGAAAAGAAAAAAGTCATCCGTTTTTTGTGAAAGCGGAGACCTGCCGCGCATCGGGCGGGTACAATGAAGCCGCGCAGTACTACGAGGAGTTCCTCAACGTCTGCCCGCGCTCGCCGGTCGCTCATTACGAACTTGCATCGCTTTACGCGGATCATCTGAACGATCCGTACCGCGCAATCTATCATTATCAGCGTTATCTCGAACTGGACCGCAATTCGCCGGACGCGGAGAATATCCGCAAGTTCATCGACGGTTCCAAACGCAAGATCTTCGAACAGCTTTCCACCCAGTTCGAATCCGCCGACACCGTCCGCGCGTATGCCGAGGCGGCGAAGACCAAGAAGGCGCTCGACCAGTATGTCGCGTACACAAAGAAGATTCAGGCGCAGAACAAACAGCTTCGCGAACAGAACGAGGAGATGCGCAAGCGGATCGAAACCTTCAAGCTTCGTATGGAGACCTACACGCGTGAGAGCGAACAGTTCAAGCTGAAAGTGGAGGATCTTCAGAAGAAAGCGCGGGAAGCGGAGCTCCGCGCACGCGATCAGGAAAAACGCGATGCCGAGCCGGAAAAACCGGAAGCGAAGAGTCCGGAGCCGGAGAAAACGGATTCCGTTTCCGCGCCGAAGACGAAAACGGAGTCGCCGACTCCGCTTGACGAGCAGCCTGTTCCGCCGGGCGCCGCCACTTCAGCAGATCCGGTCAAAGACAAGCCGGACAGCTGGGAGAGCGCGGATGTTTCCGCCCAGAGTCCGAACGCCGTTGCCGGACGGCCCGAGGGGGAGACAAAGTCAGTTCCGCCGAAGGCGCAGGTGATCCGCCATACCGTCAAGAGCGGCGATACTCTGTTCAAAATCGCCATCAAATATTACGGAAGAAGTTCCGCGGTGCGGATTCTGCGCGAGGCAAACCGGGAGACCTTGAAGGGACGCGACTTCCTGCGGGTCGGTCAGGTCCTGATCATTCCGCCGGATCCGTCAAAGGAGAAAAAACCATGAAAATGATTGTATTTGCATTCTGCGCATCGGCTCTTTTCCTGAGCGGCTGCATCGAAGTGAACCTGCCGGAACAGAAATATCAGGAGACCCGTCTGTTTGAGATTCCGGAACCGGCGTCTGCGCTGTTTCCCTTTCCCGTGGAGGTGCTGCCGTTCCGCTCGGATTCGCCCGCAAAGTTCAAGATGCTGCGCAGGAACGGGACCGAACTTTCCGCGGATGAATACAATAAATGGGCGCAGACGCCTGCGCGGATGATGACGCGCTGCTTCCGCTCCGCATTCCGCTCCGCCGCGCAGGAGGAACCCGCGTTCAAACTCTCCTCGAACATCCTGGTGTTTGAACTCGACGTCCCCTCCGCTTCCGCCGTTCTTTCGGTTGCCTACACGCTCTCTCTGCGCGATGAGGCGGAACCTCTCTTCACGAAGGTCCTGACGGATCGCGTCAAGCTCAAGGAGAACACTCCGGAAGAGTTTGCCGCCGCCATGGAACAGGCGGTTGCCCGGCAGACGGCGGCCGTAAAAAATATGATCCTCAACTCGGTGAAAACGGACAAATGAAACACACGGTTATGATTGATGAGCGCTCCATCGCGGAGCGGGTCGCCTCCCTTGCGGAACAGATTCGCAATGATTACAAAGGGAAGCAGATCGCTCTCGTTGCGGTTTCCAACGGCGCGTTTATCTTTGCCGCCGACCTTTTCCGCAAACTTCCGCACGACACCTGCTTTGACTCCGTCAAGGCGTCTTCCTACAAGGCCGCGAAACGCGGGGAGCTGGTTCTCAAGGAAACCTTCAACATCGACCTCAACGGAAAACATGTTCTGCTGGTGGACGACATTCTGGATTCCGGCGTTACGCTTTCCAATATCGCAAAATATCTCAAATCCCTCGACGTGGCGTCGCTCCGCACCTGCGTGATGCTCGACAAGCCCGAAGGACGCGTCTGCGAATTCCATGCGGATTATATCGGCTTCTCCATTCCGAACAAATACGTCTACGGCTACGGCATGGATGACGAATTCGGGCTTCTGCGCGGCTGTCCCTATATCGGCACAAAGGAAGAGGAGTGATTCCCGGATCGCCCATGGATTTTTCCCGAACCGCTCTTCTTATTCCGGCGTATAATCCGGATGAGCGTCTGTGCGGACTGCTCCGCGAGCTCGCGGAGTACGGCTTTGCCGCATTGGTCGTCGTCGATGACGGCAGCCGTGCGGCGGCGAAACCGGTGTTCGATTTCATCGGACGGGAGATTCCCTCCGCCGTTCTGCTCACGCATGAGAAAAATGCGGGGAAGGGCGCGGCGCTGAAACTGGGGTTCGATTATCTGGTCTCGCATCATTCCGGCTGTTCCGGCGTGGTTACGCTGGATGCCGATGGACAGCACTGCGTGGAGGACGTCCTCGGAGTTTCGCGCGAGCATTTGGCGCATCCGGAAGATCTGATTCTCGGAATGCGCGACTTCAACCGGAAGGGGGTTCCGTTCCGCTGCCGTCTCGGGAACCGCGTTTCCCGTGCGCTGATGCGTCTTTTCTTCGGGATCGCGCTCGATGATACGCAGAGCGGTCTCCGTGCGCTTCCGCTTTCTCTGCTGCCGTTTCTGCAGACTCTGAACGCGGACCGCTATGAGTTTGAGCTGGAGATGCTCGTCCTTGCGAAACGCCGCGAAGTTCCGATCCGGGAAACCGCGATCCGCACTCTTTATCCGGACGGTGGGCGCTCCTCGCATTTCCGGGCGGTCCGCGATTCGCTCCGCATTCTGCTGATCATGTTCCGTCTGCTTCTGATTCCGCCGCGCGGCGGAGCGACCGACTGGAACCGCTATTATTCCGCGCCGCCCGCGACCGCGGGTTTCGCGCGCCGCATCGTTTCCGCGCGTCTCATGCACATCATTGGGATGTTCCGCCGCGACGGACGGTTCACCGTTACGGAGCTCGGCGGGGGCGACAGCTGTTTTTACGACCGCATCGCCCGCGAGTTTCAGCCGCTCCGCTACACGGTTTGCGACAACAATGTTCTGGCGCTCCGGCGTTTCCGCGACCGCGTCGGCAACGATTCCGGCGTGGTTCTGTGTGAAGTCAATCTTCTGCGCGCGCTCCCGGAGAATGCGGAGAAGGCGGACCTGGTCTTTTCCGTCGGGCTGATCGAGCACTTTTCCCCGCTCAACACCGCGCGCATGGTGCGGCGGCACTTTGAACTGGCGAAAACGGGCGGGCTTGTGATTCTGTTCTTCCCGACGCCGACTCCGCTTTACCGCGCGACGCGGTTCTGCGCGGAACTGCTGCGCCTCTGGATGTTCCACGATGAACGCCCGCTCCGTTCCGCCGAAGTCGAACGCGTCATCGCTCCGTACGGGCATGTCGTGCACCGCGAACTGATCCGCGCAAACTTTTTAACTCAGCGCATCATCGTTGCAAGAAAGGAAAAAATATGAGCGAGACACTGAACATTTATGAGACTTTTTCGAGCATTCAGGGTGAATCGACGCACGCCGGACGGCTCTGCTTCTTCATCCGGCTTGCCGGATGCAACCTGCGCTGCTCCTACTGCGACACGAAGAAAGCCCAGACCATGAACTCCGGCTCTCCGCGTACACTCGACGAACTGGTGGGCGAAGCGGAAAAATCAGGTTTGAAGCTCGTGGAGATCACCGGAGGCGAACCGATGCTTCAGAGCGCAACACCGGAGCTTTGCAGACGGCTTCTCGCGCACGGCTTCGAGGTGCTGATGGAGACGAACGGCAGCGTCGACATCTCCCCGCTTCCCGCAGGAGTGAAGCGGATTGTTGACTGGAAGACTCCGTTTTCCGGAGAATCCGCCAGGATGCTGGATTCCAATTTCCGCTCTCTGCGTCCGGGCGACGAGGTGAAGTTCGTGATCGCGAACCGTGCGGATTACGACGCCGCGCTTGACGTGGTGCGCCGCTTTGACGTCGCGGCTCATGCGACGGTTCTGTTCGCGCCGGTTTTCGGAGAAATCGAGCCGCGCGCGCTGGTGGAATGGATGCTTGCGGACCGCGCCCCCGCACGCCTGAATCTCCAGTTTCATAAAATCGTCTGGAGTCCCGACGCCGAGGGCGTTTGAGTTCAGAACCTGAAGGAACCGCTTCCCGCCGGGACGCGGTGCATGGTTCCGTTGATTTCCAGATTGAATTCCCTGTTTGACGTGTACGAGCAGACGCCGTTTTCCGCGATGAGGTCGGCGACAACTTCGCCGAACCGGTAGTTGCGGCAGCCGGTTTTTCCCTTTGCTTCCGCGGAAAGATGCCAGCGGAGCGTGTTCGTGAAGGCATTGGCTTCATAGAGTCCGATTGCGTTTTCGATCAGCCCGGCGATCGGCATGAGCGCGGACCAGCCGCAGAAGTCCGGACGCACGAGTTTGACGCCGTCGGGCGTGTGCGCGGGTTCCGGCTTGTTCGGGGAGTAGCATTCCCAGATGGTGTGCGGAGAGAAGTTTTTCCAGGTGTCGTACATGTGTTTGAGCATGTCGAGAACTTTTTCGCGGGCGAGGTCGAACATGCCGTAACGGAGAAGTGCGCGGGTTCCCGCGTATGCGGTCGGAACCCAGACGGCTCCGTGCCAGTAGCGACCGTTGTCCGCATTGAACTTCGCGTCGTTGCGGGCGACTGTGACCCAGGGATATTTTCCGCCGAGGAGTTCGGGATCAAGCAGCTTTTCCGCGCAGAGTTTTGCCTGTTCGGGCGTGGCACATCCGGCGAGGAGCACCCAGAAGGAGGCTGGAGTGACAATCCGCAGCGGTTTCAGACTTTCCGGATCGACGTCGTAGAAGAAGCCGTCGACGGGATCCCAGTAATATTTCTGAATGAGTTCCTGCTTCTCTTTTTTGTGCGCGGTCCACTCGGCCGCGAGCGCATCGTCTCCGATGATTTCCGCCATTCGGGCGATGCATTCGGCGGTGAGCGCCTGCTGGGCGATGGCGTCGACCCAGTAAAAATCTTTGAGTTCGGGTCCGACGTCGGTGTGGGAGAAACGGCCGCGCGGGGTGTTGTCCATGCCGCTCGGAGTACCGCCCCAGAAGTAGCCCTTTTCGTGATGGATCCAGCGGGTTGGAATCATGCACTGATCGGGGAGGACGGACTCCTTGAGACTTTCGAGCCAGTCGTAATGCTTCTGGAGCACTTTGGTGTTCCGGAGAATGTCTTTGAGATGTTCGCGGTTTCCGGACATGAGTGCGTTTTCATATTCCGCCCATGCGAAAAGCGGGGGATTGTCGGGATGCTGAATGAGGATCGGCGCGAGATCTCCGGGCTTGTTGCCGGTCCATGCGGGTTCGCCCTCGGGGATTCTGACGAGAGGAAGTCTCACGCCGTCCTGGAGCACGTCGATGAGATTGCGGAAGGATTCGATGCCCGGGAAGTCCTTCGGGGAGAACTTGCAGAACAGCGTCATGAAGCAGGTGTCCCAGATCCAGATTCTGGATTCGCAGAACGATTCGTCGATGTAGGGATCCTGCGGCATTCCGGGGATGTGCTTGACGTGGTCTTTCGCGAGGTTCCACGCGAGGTCGTAAAGCTCGATGTACTCCGGATGTTCATCGAACACCGGGTGCGGGACGTGGCTGAACCAATCCTGATCCATGGCAGGTTCCTTCCGTTTTTTATTATGCGAGAACTTCCGCTTTTTCGATGACGACGGGTTCGACCGGAACGTCGTCGTGGTAGCCGTACGGGGCGGTTTCGACTTTGGCGATCTTGTCGACGACATCCATGCCCTTCGTGACTTTTCCGAAGACGCAGTATCCGTATCCGGACGGGGTCTTGGAGCGGTGGTCGAGGAAATCGTTGTCGACGAGGTTGATGAAGAACTGGGCGGTTGCGCTGTCGATGACGTTTGTGCGGGCCATTGCGATGGTTCCGCGCTTGTTGGAGGGGGAGAGGTGGGCTTCGTTTTTGATCGGGGGCTCGGTGTCGAGCTCGTTCATGTCGGCGTCCATTCCGCCGCCCTGGATCATGAATCCGTCGATGACGCGGTGGAAGATGGTTCCGTTGTAGTGTCCGTTTTTGACGTAGTCGAGGAAGTTGCGGACGGTGACGGGAGTCTCCTTGTCGAAGAGTTCCAGTTCGATGTCGCCCATTTCTGTTGTCAGTCTGACTTTGGTGCCCATGCTTCAGTTCCTTGCTTAATTGCCTTTCATGGCGATGCTTACGATATCGGGAGCGATCCGCTGGAGGAGCGAATCGGCCATTTCAAGAACCTGTCTGTGGTCGGCGCACTTCATGGCGTCCTGCGCGAATTTTTCCGCTTCGAACATGCGGAGACTGCGGACGACGCGCCGCGCCGCGCCGAGGGCGCCGGTGCTCATGCTCAGCTCCTGCACGCCGAGTCCGACGAGCAGCGGAATGAAGCGCGGGTCGGACGCCATTTCCCCGCAGACTCCCACCCAGATTCCGGCGGCGTCCGCGGCTTTCACGATGTTGTTGATCAGCATGAGAATCACCGGGTGCGCGGGGCGGTACAGCGTCGCGACTTTTTCGTTGCCGCGGTCGACTGCCATGGTGTACTGCACGAGGTCGTTCGTGCCGATGCTGAAGAAGTCGACTTTCCGTGCGAGGTGCTCCGCGAAGAGCGCCGCCGATGGCGTCTCGACCATGATGCCGACATCCATGTTTTCATCGAATTTCAGTTTTTCGAGACGCAGTTCCGTGCGCGCCTTGTCGAGCATCTCTTTGAGACGGTCGATTTCGTCTTCACAGGTGACCATGGGGAACATGAGGCGTACGGGTCCGAACGCGCTGGCGCGGAGGATTGCGCGGAGCTGCGGCATCAGCAGTTCGGGGAACGCAAGACAGAGGCGGATGGAGCGCTGGCCGAGGAACGGGTTCGGGTCGGGCGTTGTCTGAAGCACGGCGGAAAGCTTGTCTCCGCCGAGGTCCAGTGTACGGATGATGACGCCCTCTCCATTGGTTCCGGCGACGATTTTGCGGTAGACTTCAAACTGTTCCTCTTCGGTCGGGATCTTGTCCATGAAGAGATATTCGGTGCGGAAGAGTCCGATTCCAGCCGCGCCGGACTTGCGGACGTCGTCAATGTCGCCGACGTCGTCGATGTTGGCGGAGAGGTGGATGCGGTATCCGTCGATGGTTTCCGATTCGAGAGAGCTTTCCTGCTGCAGCTGATTGAAGAGCTGTTCTTTCGAGACCTCTTTCTGCGCATAGAGTTCGAGCGTTTCGGGTTTCGGGTTGGTGATGACCGCGCCGATGAAACCGTCGATGATGATGAGGTCGCCGTTGTGCACATTTGCCGCGAGATTCGTCACGCCGACGACGGCGGGGATGCGCATGGATCGTGCGAGGATTGCGGTGTGCGAGGTGCGGCTTCCGGTTTCCGTGGCGAACGCCTGAACGTTTTCCCGGTCGAGCATGGCGGTGTCCGACGGGGTGAGGTCGCGGGAGATCAGAATGCGCTGACCGGGCAGATGGTCGAGAAGCTGGCGCGATTCTCCGTTGAGGTTGTCGAGCACGCGGTAGGCGACGTCCGCGACGTCCGCTGCGCGCTCCTTGAGATATTGGTCGTTGACCGCTGAAATCGCGGTGATGTACCGCTTCATGATTCCGGCGAAAACAACGTCGGCGGCCTGCAGCTGCTTGCGGATGCCGTCGTAGACTTCCTGCATGAGCATTTTGTCGTCGACGATCAGCAGATGTGCTTCAAAGATGCTTGCCTCCTGGGAGGCGAGGGAGGATTTGACGCGCGCCTGGAGTTCGAGAATCTGTGCGCGGGTTTTCGCGAGAGCCGCATTGAGCCGGGCTGTTTCCGCGGGAACTTCCGCCTCGGTGATGGGTTTGGGCTCCAGATCGAGGGAAGAACGGTTTGTTCCGCCGACGACGAGGGCGATGCCGATCGCGATACCGGAGGAGGCCGCGATCCCGTGGTACATCACTTCATTGCGGATTTCACGGTTTCGCGGCGGAGAGAGGGGTTCGGATGTTGCGGAATCATTCTTCATCGAAACGTCTGTCAACCAGGTCGTTGAGGGCTTTTACGGCATTTTCCGCATCGGGACCGGAAGCGGTAATGACAAGTTTGGAGCCGCAGGCGGCGGAAAGCACGAGCATGCTCATGAGGCTTTTGCCGTTTGCGGTTTCCGAGTCCTTCGAAACGGTGATGTCGCTGTCGAATTTAGAGGCGGTCTGAACAAAAAGGGACGCCGGTCTCGCATGAAGACCCAGTTTGTTTTTGATGATGCACTCAATGGTTTTTGTGGATGCTCCCATCGGGTATCCCTCTCCTTCAAATTTTACGGTTCATATAATATAGCATTCTTTCCTGAAAATTCAACAGAGGCTTATGCAAAGTTTTTAAATAGCTCCAAGTGCGTGAAAATGAAAGAGTTGCGTATTTTTTCGCCGCATTGATTCTCTACCGTTTCGGGTGAAGTTTCACGCTGCCGCGCAGAACGGCGCAAGCATGCCAAAACGCGGTTCCCGTAATTGTTTTTCACGGAAC
>URNE01000076.1 GCA_900549045.1 uncultured bacterium
CTCTATTCAGTTGAGCTACGGAGCCAAACCTTGTCTGCTTTATGGAAGCGTTGTTCCTTAAAAGCGAGTGCAAAGGTATAGCTTTTTATTTAAACCTCCAAACTTTTCAGCACTTTTTTCAAGAAAAAGTATCTTTTTTTCTTCATATATATCATTGAAAAATAAAAAATCAAGTGCATATTAATCAAAAAGAGAAAATACCCAGGAAAGGAGAAACTCTGAAGATGAAAACGTATCCGCTTTATCCGGAACGGAATGTGACTGACCTGAACGGCGTCTGGCAGTTCCGTTTCTTTGAAAAGACGTGGCTTGAGGACGTCAATGAAAATTCGTTTGTCCCGAATGACATCATGTGCGTTCCGGGAACGTTCGACACCACGCCCGCGTATCGCTGCAAACGCGGGACCGCGCTTTACCGCCGCGAATTCATGCTGATGAAAGATTCGCCGCGCGGCATTCTCAAAATCGGCGCAACCGGTCTCCGCGCACGCTTCACGCTCGACGGAAAAGAGATCGGATTCACCAACATGCCGTATACCGATATGGAATTTGAAACGGGCGCGCTCAAGGCGGGACGGCATGTGCTTGCCGCCGCAGTCGACAACAATTTCGACAAGCTCAGTTCCACTTTCGGAATGGGCGACCGCATGAAAATTTTCCTTCCGTACTACGATTTCTACGGGTTCGGCGGATTCTACCGCGGAGTCTCCCTGCATCAGGTGTTTGAGTCAACGATCGACCGCGTGCAGGTGCGCACGCTCTGCATTAAAACCGGCAAAGTGGCGCTCCGCTTCCTTTTCTCCGGGAAAACGGAGGGAAAACATGCGGTCCGTTTCCGTTTCAACACGGAGGAGGTGTTCCGGACGGCGGAAGTTGCGCACGGCGAAACGCTCGAATGCACGGTTCCGGAGTTCCGTCTCTGGACGCCCGAAGCGCCGAATCTCCACACGCTGGAAGTCCACACGGAAAACGACTGCGTCGTCGAGCGTTTCGGCATCCGCACGGTTTCGACGGGAGGAAAGCAGATTCTGCTGAACGGGAAGCCGGTTTATCTGAAGGGGTTCAACCGCCACGAATCGCATCCCGAATTCGGAGCGGCGACGCCGGACGCGCTGATGCTGGAGGACTTGCAGAACCTGCGTGATCTGAACTGCAATTTCGTGCGCGGCTGTCACTACGCGCAGGATCAGCGTTTTCTTGACCTCTGCGATGAATTCGGAATGCTGGTGTGGGATGAGAGCCTCGGCTGGGGCAATTCCGCCGAACAGATGGCGGATCCTGAATTCCAGGAGATCGTCGAGCGCGAAACGCGTCTGATGGTCCGCGACAGCATCAATCATCCTTGCGTGATCATCTGGGCGTATCTGAACGAAAATAATTCCCAGACGGAGCCCGGATTCCGCATGGGCGAGCGGGTTGTGAAGGCAGTCAAAGAGGAGGATCCGACGCGTCTTGTGACATTCGCCTGCAACCACACGCTTGATGACATTACCTCCAAACTGATGGACATTATTTCGTACAACATCTATCCGGGCTGGATCGGCAGCCACCCGGTCGGAGTCGAGCCGCCGGATGAAATTCCGCCGTTTCAGGAGAAGACGATCGAGTATTTCCGCAAAAACATTTCCGCCGACAAGCCGATGATCGTCAGCGAGATGGGCTGCTGCGGCATCTACGGTCAGCACGATATCGCCGCGACGCAGTGGACGGAGGAGTTCCAGGCGGAGTATCTGGACGCCGTCATCCGTTCAGTCGCGGGAGCGCGGAACGAAGTCTGCGGCATCACGATCTGGCAGTTCACGGATGCGATGAGTTTTCACCGCATGGGAGCGGACATCCGTTCGAAGCCGCTCGGTCTGAACCTCGCGGGCGTGTTTGACAAGTACCGCCGCCGCAAGCTGGCCGCGGATGTGGTGAAAAAACTCTACAGGAACCTCTGAGTTCGGAAACGGTCCGGACGGAAAGCTGCTGTCCGGACCGTTCTTAAAAAATTCGACAGGGAGAGCTTGACTTTTTTTTTTTCGGTTATATATTATTCCAAACACCTAAAAAGAGGAGATTAGCATCATGAAACAGATTACAAAGAAACATGCCGTGATGATGGAATACGTGATCATCGCCGTTTTGATTGCCGCCGCCGTCGTCGTCGCCGTCATCATGTTCGGCAAGAACGTTTCCAAGGAAATGAATGTCGCTACCCAGGCGATGTCGGATGCGGGCAAAGCCGCGGAAGCCCAGGGCAAGATGCCGGGAGAGGCCGCCAAGGACATCAAGAAAGCCAGCGAGCACGAAAAGGCCATGCACAATTACGACAAGTGATTGCATTGTCACAGAGGGACGGACGCCACCGGGGACCGGAGCTCCGTCCCTGTTCTTAATCAACGGGGGCGCGGATGGATCATCTGACACTCGGAAAAATTGTTCTGGCGACTCCATGGCTGATTTATCTGTCCGTCTGTGATTTCCGGAAACGCCAGCTTCCGAATCCGTGGGTGTTCGGCGGAATTCTCGTCATGCTCGCGGTCGCGTTCGGCGCGGGAACCTCCTATGCGCTGATGTCGCTCGCAACCGCTTTCCTTTCCGCGCTTTTCCTTCTGCTTCCCTTTTTTCTCCGCGCCGCCGGGGCGGGAGACGTCAAGATGCTGTTTGCCGCCGGGCTCATCGCGGGTCCGGGAAACACACTGAATCTGATTCTCCTGGTTTCGCTTTCCGGACTTGTTCTTGCGGTTCTCATGCTTTGTTTCCGCCGGATCAATACTGCGCGGCTGAAACATTGCTGCCGCTGTCTTTTCGATTTCCGCTATGACCGTGCGGAGGGACGGAAGAATTTGCCCGCTCCGGATACGGAGGCGTGCCGGGTTCCGTTCGGCGCGGCGATTGCTGCGGGGCTGTTTCTGAATCTGCTCATGCAGCTGCTCTATTCTATGGAGGTGCGCGGATGAGGCGTCTGTTCCGACAGTCGAAAGGGGCGGTTTTGCTGGAATTCGTGTTCTGTTTCCCGATTCTGTTCCTCCTCTTTCTGTTTGCGGTGCAGTTCGCCTACATCATGATTACCTGGCACATGGTGCATTATTCCGCGTACATGGGTGCGCGTTCCGCAATGACGGTGAACAATCTTCAGCGCAAAAGCCGCGCGGAAACGGTGGTGAAACGGATTCTCGCCGCAGTCTCGGCTTCCCCGGTCGACGGGAAGGAGGCGAAAGACCGCGCGGACGACAAGTACATCAAGTTCGACGGCTGGGGGCGTCTTCCGAATACGAAATATCTTGACAAGCAAGTGGAAGTCGATATCCCGATGCTTGATATCGACCCGCGCGGCGTCAAATGCACGGTGAAATTCAAAATGTTCCTGAACGTCCCCGTCGCGGGACGGATCATCAGCTTTTTTGCGAAAAAAGACAAGAACGAGGAGGAGCGCAAATGGGAGGAGAAGCTGGACCGGCAGGAGTATGCGCTCAACCCCGCCCTGCTTGCGCAGTACGCCAATGGAATGACCGTTGAGGGCGCTTCCGGAAAGAACGAGCTCAAATATCCGTACATTACGCTGACTTCGAGCAGCGTGATATCCATACCGTATTCAACCAAATACTATCCGTTGACACGATGAAGTACACGAATCCAACTGTATTGAGCGTATTCACCGGCCGCTGCAGGGAGCTTGTCTCCGACAGCAGGGGGGCGGCGCTCGCAATCACGCTTGCGTTTGTCATGCCGGTCTATCTGCTGGTGATCGGCATTTACGGAATCGGAGAAATCGTGCGGAACAAAATCGAGCTCCAGAATGCGGCGGACGCGGCGGCTTATTCCGCATCAGTCGTTCAGGCGGATTATCTCAGCCGGATCGCGACGGTCAACAAGGCGATGGCGTGGACGTATGTCGATTTGCAGAAGCGTTCGCTCGACCTCGCGATGGCGGTTTTCAGCGAATATGTCTTCATTCAGTTCCAGAAGGATTTCAACATGGTGCGGCAGAAAAACACTCCGTGCTGCATGCATGTGCCCGGAGTGCATTACAACTGCGGCACGGATATCCTTGTTCTTGATCCGGCATTGCTGATGCTTGGATCCGGAACCGGCATTCCGGAGCTCGCGCGTGAATTCAACGGACAGGGGTTGCTGACCCGCTTTCTGCTGACTCAGATCATTTTCACCACCATTGCGGAAGCGCAGGGAAAAGGCGCGGTCGTCAATACGCCGAAAGTGCTCAAATACAGTTATGCAATCGTGAAGATGATGTCGAAAATGAATTCTCTGCGGGAGGAATACCCGAAGAAAGTCCGCGAAACCGCCCGCCAGATCGCCGTTGCGAACATGGTGGAGTGCAAGGATGACTATATGATCAACATCCGGGTCGGCGACAGCAAGCCGGCGTTTCTCACGATGACCGGAACGGAGGAGAATGAAAAGACCTTCATTGCATTTGCCGATCCCACGCTGAAAGATTTCTCTCCGAAAAAAGTGTTCGGCCCCGGAACCGACGACTGGATCGTCCGCAAAAGTCCGGTCGGTTTCTGGCGCGTATACAAGCAGACCGACACGCATCTGTACGCGAAATGGGACTGGTTCTGGACCCGCTGGGTGCATATCAATCTTTGGTTTTTCCAGCTTCACATGCCGCCGTTTTTCCCCGGTGGCGGATACGGACACAAACATCCGGAATATCACGGTTACGACAGCTTTTTCCCGCTCATCAAGCGCAGTCTTCCGATCGGGCTTGTGGTCCCGCCCGCAATACCGCTGACGCTGCTGCCGACGTTCTTCGGAAGTTCCGGCTCCATCACGGTCGCGATCGCCCGCAAGACCAGCAATCCCTTCTCCGTCTACAGCTGGACCGGACGTTCGCTGAACGCCTCGTCGATCCTCTCCGCGTTCAATCCAAGCGTCGCCGGGGGACATCGTCCGGAGTACATGTGCGCAATCGCTTCCGCACGTGCCGGCTACAAGCTTCATGACGACGACAAGGAGAAGAAGCTCAAGAGCGCGGATTACAACCTCGGCTATACCATGGCGAGCGGCAAGGAGGCATGGAACCTCGTGGAAACCGACTGGGACGGCGTCATGCTGCCCGTCAAGCACGCGTGGGATCTCTGCATGGGGGCGGGACACGTACAGACGTTCACGGTCAGCACCGGAGGAAACATTCTCAAGGAAATCATGCTCGACAAAAAAGGCTGGGTCGATGCCAAAGGAAAGAAGATCGACGCGAAAAATCTCCCCGACTGGGAGAAACTCAAGCCGCCTGCCGGGCTCATCAAAGACAAAGGCGACAAAGACGGTAAACTGCAGTGGGACAAGCTGCGCGACTATCTGGGGCACTGATGATGAAAAACTTCCGGAACAGACATCCGCGCGGCTCGGTTCTGATGGAATTCGTGCTTGTCCTGCCCGTTTACATGGCGGTGATCGGCGGCGTCCTCTGGCTCGGTCTGAAGTCGCTGGATGCGACGAATCTGCGCGCCGCGGATCACTGGGCGGTCTGGATGGCGGGAAACCGCTTTTCCGTGCGCACTCCCGCGATTCTTGCTTTGCAGGACATGTTTCCGCGCTCAACGGTGATTACCGCTTCGCAGAAACGCGCTTTGACGGGGGAAAACTCGTTTCTTCAGTTCATCGGCTCGAAGACAACGCTGATGGAACGGCGTCCGGACTACCTGGACAACTGGATCAACATGCCGTACAACGCGCGGGGAATCGACAGGCCGTATTCGATTCCGGAGCTCTATATGACCTCGTCGCGTTACGGAAACGATTATACGCAGTGCATCATCATGCGCACCAAAGGCTCCCGCACCTCGCGGCGTCACTGGGATTCGAGCGTCGTCGCGGACCAGGAGGTCTGGAAGTTCGATTCGAAAGACGACAGTTATCCGAAAGAGTGGAATTTCGACCTTCTGAAGGATCCGAAGTTTACGGATGATTCGAAGGAGGACAAGTCGGAACCGAAGAAAATCAAGTTTTACGAGCGTTACGGCAAGTTTGAAACCTGGAGCACGAAATGAGACGCTTTCTCTTCTTCGCCGCAATTGCTCTGCTGGTTTTTCTGTGCGGACTTGGAGCCGTGGCGTTTCATCGGACGCCGGTGAAGAAAACGGCGGCGAAGAGTGTCCCCGCTGTTCAGTCCCCCCGCCGGAATTCCGCTCCGCGCGGGCTCCCGCCGCTGCGTCTGCCGCCCGGAGTGACGGCGGAGCGTTGTCCGGAGAACAGCTGGGAGTATTCGGGGGAGATCGCGGCGAATTTTGTTTCCGCGCGCGCCCGTTTGAACTCCTGGTTTCAGAACCAGTCGTGGCTCCCGGAGCGCCGGATTACTCTGGATGAAAGTTTAAGCCCGAAAGTCATCCTGACTTTTTCGGGGAATGCATATGAACTGACTCTGATGGTCTGGAAAATCAACACGGATCTGACCGGATTCTCCTACCGCAGAGACAAAAAAAATGAACCGACCGGAGGTCTTGCAGAATGAATGACGCATCGTTTCTTGTCCTGTTCCTCGCACCCGTGAAGGAATATCTCGCCGACGACAAAGTATCCGAAATCCTGATTAACGGTCCCGACCATATCTACATCGAACGCGGCGGCACGCTGCAGGAGACTCCCGCAAAGTTCGCGAGCGAAGCGCAGCTGAAAGCGGCGGCGGTCAACATCGCAAAATCCGTTGAACGCCAGCTCGACGAGATGCACCCCGACCTCGATGCGCGTCTTCCCGACGGCTCCCGCGTTCATGCGACCATTCCGCCGATCAGCCGCAGCGGAACGATCATCTCCATCCGCAAATTCAAAAAGGACATGCTGACGATCGACAAGCTGGAGGACTACGGGAGCATTCCGCATGACGGCGTGCTTCTTTTGAACGCCATTGTCAAACTGCGCAAAAACACGATCGTTTCCGGCGGCACTTCGTCGGGAAAAACGTCTCTTCTGAACGCGCTGAGCGGACTCATCCCGGAGAACGACCGCATTCTGGTGCTCGAAGACGCGAGCGAGCTTCAGCTCCAGCAGAAACACACGGTCTATTTTGAAACGCGCAAACCGGACAAGAACGGCAACGGCGCGTTTTCAATCCGCGATCTTGTGATTGCGTCGCTGCGTCTGCGTCCGGACCGTCTGGTCATCGGAGAAATCCGCGGCGGCGAGGCGTTTGACCTCCTGCAGGCGATGAACACCGGTCACTCCGGCTCCATGTCGACCATTCACGCGAACAGTGCGGTTGATGCGCTGAGACGTATGGAAGCCTGCGCCATGATGAGCGGCATTGAGCTTCCGCTGACTGCGGTCCGCATGCAGGTGGCGTCCGCGATCAACTGCGTCGTGCAGACTTCGCACATGCCGGACGGCTCGCGGAAAACGGTTGAAATCGCGGAGGTCACGCCGCCTGAAAACGGGGAATACCGCATGCGCACTCTGATGAAATGGGAAACCGAATCCGCGTTTCCGGATCCTGAGAAACCCGGTCACATGGTCATCAAAGGCCGCTTCGTTCTCGGCGAAGCACCGACCTTCCGTCATGAGGCGGAAATCATGGGACTGGAACTGCCGAAATACGAATGACGGAACCGGCTCCGTATTTTTTCGCGGGGGAACAGATCGCGGATGTTCAGCTGATCCGTCCTCTGCGCGTGCGTGCGCTTGCCGAATGCTGGCTTGCCGCCGGACTCGCGGACGGTTCCCCGTGTGCGGTGAAATTCCTGCGTCGCGAAAATCCGCACGCCGCGCATTTTCATGAACTGGCGGATTTCCTTCAGCGTTCGAATTCGCCGTTCCTGATCCGCGTTCTGCGTCATGCGGAGACCGCGCAGGGAATGCCATACGCCGTCATGGAGTTCGCTTCCGGCGGTTCGCTCCGCCGGAAACTGGTGCAGCGCGGAAAGCTTTCTCTTCCGAAATCCGTTTTCCTTCTGCGCGGAATGCTTGAGGCGCTCGCGTCACTTCATGCAGACGGGATTGTTCACCGGGACGTCAAGCCGGACAACATCTGGCTGACTTCCGATGGCGGGTTCCGTCTGGGCGACCTCGGACTTGCGAAGCTTCCCGGCGTTGCGGAAGATCGTGGAAAGGTGTTCGGCACAGCGTCGTTTCTCTCTCCCGAACAGGCGCGGGATTCCTCCTGCGCGGATGCGCGGAGCGATCTTTACAGCCTTGCGCTTGTCCTGTTCGAAGTTCTGACGGGGAGTCCGCTCCGTCCGAAAGGAACGTTCGTGGAGATGGTGAAGCGAATCCGTTCCGACCGCACCGCACCGCCAATGGAGCTTTTGCGTCAATCCGCGACGGAGAAACTTGCGGTTCTTCTGGGGCGGATGATGGAATTTTCCCCCGCGCTGCGTCCGCAAAGCGCAGAGGAAGCCCTTGCCGGGCTCAATGAAATGAATCTTCCGGAAGAGACGCTTTTCTGATTCAGATGATATCGGTTTGCAGTAATCGTTTTGTCTATTTTTTCGCACTTTTTCTCTATTGAGAAACGGCGGGATGACGCGTATATTATCCTCAGGTTCAACAAAAGG
>URNE01000077.1 GCA_900549045.1 uncultured bacterium
TTCTCACTCTTTCGCTCGCGGCCGTTGCGGCATTCGCTCTTCAGGCGGATTCGATGTTCCGTTCGGACATCAACTGCATCAAGACACAGAATGAACTGACCGTCAAATCCGACAACATGAAGACCGGCAGACAGGGCTGGCACAAGAACAAGGAAGAGCATAAATACACATCTTCCGTCTGGTCGGTCAAACTCGGCGATGAGTGGCAGACCGTCAGCTATACGGTTATTCCGGCGAAGAGCGGCGACATGGGCTTTTCTCTTCAGGGTCAGTGGGCGAAGAACGCGGACGACCGCGGCTGGATTCTGATCGACAACGTAAAAATCAACGGCGAACTCGCCCCGAACGGCGATTTCAAGAAGACCTGGAAGGACCAGAAAACCGGCAAGATCCGTCCGCAGAACTTCTGGCTCAGCAACAAGGCGCAGTATGTGCCGGAAGGCGGCAAAGACGGTTCCGCGGCGATTCTCGTCAACCATGACAATGCCTGCTGGAGCACCCTCAGAAACCTGGAAGCTGGAAAAGCGTACACCTTCGAATTTACAGTCAAAGCCGCCGAAGCTCCGGCGGAATAAACAGAAAGGATCTCATCATGAAAAAACTTCTCACTCTTTCGCTCGCGGCCGTTGCGGCATTCGCTCTTCAGGCGGATTCGATGTTCCGTTCGGACATCAACTGCGTCAAGGATCAGAATGAACTGACCGTCAAATCCGACAACATGAAATTCGACAGACAGAGCTGGATCAAGGACAAAGCAGTTCACAAATACACTTCGACCGCATGGACAGGCAAGCTCGGAGAGGACTGGCAGACCGTCAGCTACACCGTCACTCCTTCAAAGAGCGGCAACATCAACATCAATATGATGGGACAGTGGGCAAAGACCGCGGACACCCGCGGCTGGGTCCTGGTTGACAGTATCAAGATCAACGGCGAACTCGTCCCGAACGGCGATTTCAAGAAGACTTGGAAAAACAAAGAGGGCAAGGTTTATCCCGCGCATTTCTGGCTCAACCACAAGGCGCAGTATATTCCGGACGGCGGCAAAGACGGTTCCGCGGCGATTCTCGTCAACCACGACAACTCCGGTCATTACACTCTCAAGAACGCGGAAGCCGGAAAGGCTTACACGATTCAGTTCACGGTGAAAGCCGCTGAAGCTCCGATGGATTGATTTTTCTCCGGAGTCTCTTTTTCCAAAGCCGCCGACGGTGGTAAAACACCGCAGCGGCTTTTTCGCATTTTCTTGTACTGAACCGGCGACATGCCGAAGCGTTTGCAGAAGCAGCGGCGGAAATAAGAAAGGTTGTTGAAGCCGACTTCATACGCCGTTGTGCTGATGTCGAGTCCGGAGTTCAGAAGAAGATGAACCGCTTCATCCAGACGCAGCTCCAGAACATAGTCCTGCGGAGAGATGCCGTAGTAGCGCCGCATCGAGCGGCAGAGGTGTTCCTGCGAGCGTCCGGCAAGACGGATGAAACGGGATAGGCCGAGTTTGTAATTCTCCTTTTTGCGCATTTCGCGGCAGCTGTCGCCCAGCCATTGCGGAACCGCGACCGCGGAATAATCCGAACACTGCATCAAAGTCAGAAACACCGTTTCAGTGAGGTGACGCATGATGACAGTACGGAGCTGTTGGTTCAGCGTTTTGTCGTGCGCTTTGCCCGCTTCGGCAACGAGGTATTTCCAGATCGGGGAGTCGACGGGGAGACGGACGCTCTGGACGCAGTCGTCGAGCGAGAAATCGTGTCCGCCGGTGAGGAATGCGAGGACTTTGACGATTTCATCGGAAAGGACGTTGCAGTTGTAAATTTTGACGTCCGGGCAGCCCGGGGCGGGATGAAGCTCATGGTGGTCCCCGGGGTGAATGAGCTGGACGGTCCCTTCGGGCAGCAGGAACCGTTTTCCGTTCAGACGGTGTTCGAGTTCGCCGCGGACGACGAGGAAGAATTCGTGGAATGCGTGCCAGTGTTCGGGATAAAATTCACCCGTCCGGAACTCGGAGGTGTGAATGTGATAATTGTTCGCTCCTGCGAACGGAACGGAATTGCGGTCTAAAAACATGATTTTATTCTCCTTGCGTCAATATAGTATCGTTTTTTGAATTTTGTAGTCGTTTTCTGAAAAAAAAGCGATATTTTATCCGGAAACCAGAGGAGAACCCTATGTCAAACATGAATTTAGCTTCCGAATGGACTCTTTCATCCAGCAAGCCGGGCTTTGCGCCGGTTCCGGCCCGTGTCCCGGGCGACAATTATTCCGCTCTTCTCGATGCGGGCGTCATTCCGGATCCCTATATCGCCATGAACGAAGATCTCGTTCAGTGGGTACGCGACTTCGACTGGACCTGGAGCCGCGATTTTGAACTCGACGAGGCGTTCCTCAAACAGGACGTCATCTTCCTGAACATCGATTCTGTCGACACCTTCGCCACAATCCGCATCAACGGGCGAATTGCCGGACGCTCCGAAAACATGTTCACCCGCTTCCGCGCGAATGTGAAGGAGTTTCTCAAGGCCGGAACGAACCGGATTGAAATCACGATCGACGCCGCGCTTCGCCATGCGGAAGAGGAATACCGCAAACTGCCGGCGGACGTTCCCTGCACCGGCGTCAATTCGATCAAGCACCTGAATCTGATCCGCAAAGTGCAGTGCCACGGCGGATGGGACTGGGGGATTACGCTCCTCGTCAGCGGACTCTACGGACGGATTTATCTGCAGGGCGTGCGGAATGCGCGCATCGAACATGTCTACTCCGAACAGGAGCACGCCGCCGGACTCTGCAAACTGACGGTTCATGCCGAACTGATTGCGGATCATGAGGGAACCGAAACGGTAGGATTCTCCTTCAACGGCGAAACGAAAAACGTTTCCGCGGAACTCAAGCCGGGCGTCAATACGGTATCGGTTTCGTTTGAGGTCAGGAATCCGAAGCTGTGGAATCCCGCCGGCTACGGAGAACAGAATCTCTATCAGCTCACCGTCGCAACCGCCGATGAAAAGCTGGAAAAGAAGATCGGCCTCCGCACGCTTGCGCTTATCAACGAGGACGATGAAGTCGGGCGTTCGATGAAGTTCCGCGTCAACGGCGTTGACATCTTCTGCAAGGGAGCGGACTGGATTCCGATGGACGCCATGCCGCAGCGTTTCACCCGCGAACGCTACCGCAAGATTCTTTCGGATGTCGTGGAAGCCAACATGAACATGCTCCGCGTCTGGGGCGGCGGACAGTATGAAAACGAAGATTTCTATGAACTCTGCGACGAGCTCGGCATTCTGATCTGGCACGACTGCATGTTCGCCTGTTCGCACTATCCCTCGTTCCCGCACTTCCTTGGACTCGTCCGCGAGGAGATCGAGTATCAGGTCAAGCGTCTGCGCGACCATGCGGGCATCGCGCTCTGGTGCGGCGACAACGAAGTCGCACGCGCCATCAACTGGTATCCGGAGGAAAAACGCAAGTTTCTGACGATCAACTACGACCGTCTGAACCGGGCAATCGGCGAGACGGTCGAGAAGTGCGATCCGACCCGCACCTTCTGGCCCAGCTCTCCGTGCAACGGCCCGATGGATTACGACGAATCCACGCTCAAGGGCGATATGCACTACTGGCTGGTATGGCACAGCGGCAAGCCCTTCTCCGCTTACTACGACGTCATTCCGCGTTTCTGCTCCGAATTCGGCTATCAGTCCTTCCCGTCGCTGAATTCGATCGACATCTATTGCGCGGGCAGACAGCGCAACGTCACCTCTCCGCTGATGGAGCATCACCAGCGCAACAGCGGCGGCAACTCAAGAATCATGGAGATGTTTACCCGCTACTTCCGCTTCCCGACCGGATTCGAGGATTTCATCTACCTCAGCCAGGTTCAGCAAGCGCTCGCGATCAAAACAGGCGTGGAGTTCTGGCGCCATCTGAAGCCGGTCTGCATGGGCACGCTCTACTGGCAGCTCAACGACAACTGGCCGGTCGCCTCCTGGGCGAGCATCGACTACTACGGGAACTGGAAACAGCTTCACTATGCGGCGAAACGTTTCTACTCCCCCGTCGTTGTCACCTGTTTCCAGAACAAGGAGAACAACCTTGAAATCTGGGCGACCAGCGATGTTCAGCAGGAACTCAAAGGCACGCTGAAACTTTCGGTTTTCGATTTCGACGGCAAGGCGGAGAAGGTTCTCAGCTTCCCCGTGGAACTGAAGCCTCTCGAATCGGTCAAGATTCAGGAAACAGGCGTTCCCGAACTCGCGCCCGCAACGGACAAGGTCTTTGCATTCCTCGAACTCGAAGTCTCCGGAGGCGGAAAGACGTACCGCCATTACAACGACCACTTCTTCACGGAGTACAAGCACTGCGACCTCCGCGAAGCCGGAATTGAACACAGCATCGAACAGCGGGACGGTGTCTGGCACCTGAAACTGAGCTCGAAACACCCCGCGTTCTTCGTCTTCGCCGAACTGCGCGGAGTTCCTGCGGTGTTCAGCGACAACAGCTTCACGCTGCTGCCCGGTCAGCCGCGCGAACTCACATTCCGCACCGACTCCCCCGTCACCCGCGAGGAGCTGGAGCACATTCTGAGCATTCGCGACCTCCGCGGTTCCTACACGGAATAATTGCGGACAATCTGTTCCCCGGTTCTTGACTTTCCGCCGGAACCGGGGTATTTTATCTTCCAAAAACGGAACGATGAACAGTTATTTCGACGGTCTTGAATTCAGCCTCTGCTGCTGCAGCCCGCGTCACCGGGGCGATATTCATCATGTCGCATCGTTCTACGGAGTCCAGTTCAACTGCTCCGGCGGATTCTTCCTCCGCATCAACCGCGGCGAAGTGATTCATGCCGACCAGCCCTGCGTGTTCATTACGCATCCCGGCGTTTTTTACGAATACGGAAACTGGAAAACGCCCACGCGTTCCCACAACTTCCTCTGCTTTTTCGGTCCGCGCGTCGAACGGTATCTGGAGACCGGGCTGCTGCCGGTGAACGACCGCAAGCCGCTGATTCCGGTTGCGGAGCCCGGAAAATTTCTGGAACTGATGCAGGACGTCATCGCGCTCCTTCACGCCTCGCGGACCACACCGCCGCGCGCGGTCCTGAAACTGGAAGAACTGCTGCTCATGCTTCACGAGATGAACTCGCCGTCCTCCTCCGTCCCGCATCACCGCCGCGATTCGCTGACGGAGCTGATGGAGACGATCCGGAATCATCCGGAAAAGACGTATGACTTTGACGGTTTCGCCGCCTCACACGGAATGAATCCGGAATATTTCCGGCGTCTGTTCAAAGCGCAGAGCGGGCTTCCTCCGCTTCAGTTCCAGATCCGCTGCAGGATGCGCAAAGCCGCGGATCTGCTGACCGGAACCGGACTGCCCATAAAGGAGATCTGCCGGCTATGCGGAATCGAAAGCGAATTCTATTTTTCGCGCCTCTTCAAAAACACCTTCCGCGTGGCGCCCGGAGAATACCGCCGCGAATTTCCGTCCGATTCGTCGGTTTCATGCAAATAAAAGTCTGTTTTGTGCATTCCAATCTTCCGTTTTGAGAGTATATTGTCTCTAAAACGAAAGGTGGAATCCATGAAATGCCCGTACCAGAATCCCGCGCTTCCGGTCGAAGAGCGGCTAGATGACCTGATGAAGCGTCTTTCGCCCGAAGAGAAGATCGGACAGCTCTGCAAGCCGCGCGTGTTTTCCGAATTTGAAAAGACTGCGGACGGGGCCGTCCTGAAAGAGGAATACCGCGAGTTTTCGCGGAAGAATCCGCCCGGCTGCGTCTACGGCATTCTGCGCTCCGATCCGTGGACGAAACGCAATTTTCAAAACGGCGCATTCGGAGAGGTCCGCGAACGCATTGTGCGTCTGTTCGACGAGGATGCCGCGTCACACGCCGTTCCGGTTCCGCTTGCGAAGGCGGAAGAGGCGCCGCACGGGCTTTCCGCGCTCGAAGCAACCGTATTCCCGTGCGGACTCGCCGTCGGCGCGTCGTTTGACCGTGAACTTGCGGAGGAGATCGGACGCGCCATCGGACGTGAAGCTCTGGCGTGCGGCATAAACACTGTCTATGCGCCGGTTCTGGATATTGCGTCAGATCCCCGCTGGTCGCGTGTCGAGGAGTGTTACGGCGAGGATCCTGCGCTGGTTGCGGAACTCGGAGAAAGCTGTTTCCGCGGAATTCAGGAAACCGGCGTTCTGGCTCTTCTGAAACATTACATAGGCGGCGGAGCTTCCGAAAACGGACTCAATCAACAGCCCGCGCACATAGGCACGGCGGAGCTTTACAACGGTCCGCTCCGTCCCTTCCGGCGTTGCATCGACGCGGGGGCGAAAGCGCTCATGTCAACCTATCACGACGTCGACGGCGAACCATGCACGGGAAGCCGTTATCTGCTGACGGAACTTTTGCGCGCAGAGCTCGGTTACAAAGGATTTGTCACGGCGGACGGCGGGGCGGTGGAGCGTCTTTATCATCTGCGCCTTGCGAATTCGCTCCCGGAAGCGGCGGCGCGTGCGCTCAAAGCCGGCTGCGATATGGAATCGGGACATCCTTCGCTTGCCGAGTGCGGAAAGATGCTGCGCGACGCTCTGCGCGAAGGTCTCATCGCCGAAACAGACCTTGATCTTGCCGCGCGGCGCGTCCTGCGGGTGAAATTCGAGATGGGCTGGTTCGACAAACCCGCCTCATTTGATTCTTCAGTTCTCCGATCTTCCGCGCATCGCGAACTTGCGCTGCGGGCGGCGCATGAGTCAATCGTGATGGTGAAAAACAACGGAGTTCTTCCGCTCAAGCCATGCAGAATCGCCTTGACCGGCCCCAACGCCGCGAATGCGATGAACCAGCTCGGCGACTACACGGCGTTTCAACGTCCGGGGGCAATTTCCACGGTTCTGGATGCGCTGAAGGAGGAACCGGATTGCGAAGTCCGTTTTGAACCGGGCTGCCGGATCCGCTCGATGGATCGCTCCGGCTTTGCTGCGGCGGTCGCGGCGGCGGAGAAATCCGACTGCTGCATCGCCGTACTCGGCGGTTCCAGCTGGCACGATGCGGAAGAGACGGTCGACCCGGTCACCGGCGCCGTCATCGGAGCGAGCGGCGACTCCGCCGAACACACCGAGAAGGAGAGCGGCGAGGGAACCGACCGCGCTTCGCTCAATCTCTGCGGAGTTCAGCTTGAGCTCCTGCGCAGACTCAAAAAGACAGGAAAGCCGCTGATCGCCGTTCTGATTGAGGGACGCCCTCTGCAAGTCGATGAGGTTCTGGAACTTGCGGATGCGGTTCTGATCGCATTCTACCCGGGAGAAGCGGGCGGACGCGCGATCGTCGACATTCTGACCGGACGCGTCAGCCCTTCCGGACGCCTTCCCGTTTCCGTTCCGTATTCGACGGGACAGCTCCCGGTGAACTACAACACCGCCGTGGACCGCAGAAACCGTTTCTATCTGGATTCTCCCGCGTTCCCCGCGCTTGAATTCGGATTCGGGCTCTCCTACACGACATTTGAGTACAGCAATCTTGCGGTTGAGGGACGGCGGGTGCGCGTCACGGTTGCCAACACAGGCAGTCGGGCCGGCGGAGAAGTCGCGCAGTTCTATCTGACGGCGCACGGCGATGTGGTGCAGCGTCCGTGGTGCGAACTCTGCCGCTTCGAGCGTCTCTTCCTGGAACCGGGCGAAACAAAGGAGCTCCGCTTTGTGCTGACCGATGAGATGCTGTACCGTTACGACCGTTCGGGGACTCTCCGGAAAGAGATCCGCCATTTCTCCGTCCGCGCAGGAGGAAATCTGCGCGACGTGCTGACCGCCGATTGCGAAATTGTCTGAATTGACAAATTCCTTGTCTGTTTCATCATTGTCTTTCCCGTTTTGCGGAGTATAAGTATTCCTCAAACAGGAGGACTGGATGAACAGAAGCGTTTATCTGCATGAGCTCGACCGCGCGCTTGTTTACGCGGCGGAGCATACGGATTCCGCCGGGCGCATGATCGTCGACGGAGAAATCGACACGAAGGATTCCGGCTGGCTTGTGCTCGGCGGAGCCGTGCGCGGAATCGAAGAGGGATGGAACATCGGCGCGTATGATCTGCGGGATCTCTGTCGCAGATGGACTCTTGCAAGCGTGCGCGTGGACGACGTCAGGAGCGCGTGGACCACATTCGCGCTCCTTCTTTCCTTTGAATTCACGAAAGGGGCTTTCCGGAAACTGTTTTCATCGGAGGAATTGAACGAAACAACAAAATTTCTCTGTCAGATCGACATGCGTTTTCTTCTTGAGGCCTCCCGCAATTACCGCGTCGCCGCGGCTGTCATCGACCTGCTCCGCATCCGGCATGGCTTCTGCAATGCGCAGAGCGCGGATCCGGAGTCATGCATCAATCACATGCTCGCCGGCTATCTCGGCAACGGCTTTTTCAACGATGATGACGGACGCGGAGATTCCCGCGACAAACGCATTGACGCCTAC
>URNE01000078.1 GCA_900549045.1 uncultured bacterium
GTCGTGGATCGCCTGCGCAACCGGAGAGCTTGCGCAGGCGGATGGCGGCGGCAATTTTTCGCTCGAAGTCGCCGCCCCCGGAACATATGCGCTCAAGGCGATGCTCGACGGTCGCGCGGATGCGTTTCTGCCGCAAGTCGTCGCTCCGGCGGAGAATCTGCAGTTCCGTCAGGAGCCCGAGCCGGGGCGCCGCGTGGTTCATGGATTCACCGACGGTTATGCGCTCCTCCGGATTACCGACGACGGGACGCCTGTCCGCGCGTTTGACCTGAACGGAACCGCGTTCGGTTCGCTTGTCAAGCCCGGCTTCTGGTATGAGAATTCGGAGAATTTCTGGAGTCGCGGCGAGTATGTGTTTTCCGCACGCGGCAAAGTTGAGATTCAAACGGAGCCTTACCACAAATCCTTGCGGGCGAAAAACTGGTTCAAAGGGGATTTTCATGCGCATGTCATGCATGGAGAAAATTTTTATTGCGGCAATGTCCCGCTTTACGCTTTCGCCGCGCGCGCGGAGCATTACGACTGGCTCTATTGTGCGGAAGCTCACGAAAACACGCGGGTGAAAAGCGATCCGGAAAAGTGGACGCAGCTGCTTTCCGGTCCGGATTTCCTGCTGCGTCTGAACCGCGAATTTCCGAAGAACGGGAACGGACATGTCGGAAACATCGGGCTTTCCGAACTTCATGCGCATGTCGCGTACGACTGGGAAGCGGTTACGAACTATGAACTCACTCTGCGTTACATCGCTTCCGCCGGAGCCGTCGCGGTTCCGGTTCATCCGCATTACGGCGGCGACGGCATGACCGGGAAGGAGGTTTTCCTGTGGCTGCTCTGCAACCCGGAAATGTGCCCGTGTCTCGATCTCTTCTATTTCGAAAACAACCCGAATCCGCTTGCTTTCTGGTACATGCTTCTGAACCGCGGTTACCGGATCGGCGTTACGGCGACTTCGGACGCCGCGTTCGACGTCGGCCGGACGCCTGGCAGCCGGCGCGGTGCAACGTTCGTGCATGTCCCCGCGCTGACGGAGGCGAATATCGTCGAGGCCGTCAAGAACCGCCGCACGGCAGTCACCACCGGAAACGGGGGCATGATTCTGCTCTCGATCGACGGCGAGTACAGCGGAGCGGTTCTTGCGCCGTCCGGACGCCGCACGCTGAAGTGCGAGACGTGGTATCGCCCCGGCGGGAGGGTGACTGCGGAGATTGTCCGCTGCGGCGAAACGACGGTTTCCCGGGAGCTGGTTTCCGATGCGCAAGGGCGTGCGGAGTTTGAGATGGAGATCGACGAGAATGAAAACAGCTGGTATCTGGCTCTGCTCCGTGATCCGGAACTGCCCGGACACGTTCAGGCGGCCGCATCCCCGGTTTACTTCCGCGACGCTTCGTTCCGCAAGCCGGATGTGTACGAATTCCCGCGTCCTTTCCCGCGTGAGCTCGCCGACATGCTGCGTTCGCTTTCCGTGGAGGAGCTGATGGATGAACGCCTGTTCGACCGTCTGATCGCGCATTTGACGCCGAAACTGTGATCGTTCTCCCGGCAAGGAAAAACATTCGCTGAAATTCTTTGAAACGGATTGAATTTCCCCGAATGTATGATAGAATACAGAGAGCATTCCTCAACATCAGGAGAACAGAATCATGTTTATGGAAGAATCGTTCCGCTGGTACGGTCCGAAGGATCCCGTGCCGCTGCAGTATGTGCGCCAGACGGGCGCAAAGGGCGTTGTCAGCTCCCTGCACCACATTCCCTACGGCGAAGTCTGGCCGGTTGAAGAAATCATGGCGTACAAAAAGAAAATCGAAGACGCCGGGCTTGTCTGGAACGTCGTCGAAAGCCTTCCCGTTCACGAGGACATCAAGGTCCGCGCGGGACGCTGCGAGGAATATATTGAGAATTACAAGACTTCTCTGCGCAATCTCGGCAAGTGCGGCGTGAAGGTCATCACCTACAACTTCATGCCCGTTCTCGACTGGATCCGCACCGATCTTCATTACAGGCTGCCCGACGGTTCGGAGGCGCTTTTCTTCAATCAGAAGGAATTCGCCGCGTTTGAAATCTTCATTCTCAAGCGCAAAGGCGCGGAGAACGATTACGCCCCCGAAATGGTCAAAAAAGCGGAGGAGTATTACAATTCCATGACTGCCGGGCAGCGCGACACGCTTACGCGCGGCATCATCGACAACTTCCCGGGATTCAAGGGCGTGACGCTGGAAGACATCCGCGCCATGCTTGCCCGCTACAGCGCCATCTCCCGCGAAGATCTCAAGTCGAACCTCAAACACTTCCTCTCCGAAGTCGTGCCTGTCGCGCAGGAGGCCGGCTGCATCATGGTGATTCATCCCGACGATCCTCCGCGCTCCATTCTCGGTCTTCCGCGCATTTTCAGCACGCAGGAGGATATCAAAGTCCTGCTCGACATGGTCGACAGCCCCGCAAACGGAGTCTGTTTCTGCGCCGGAAGCTTCAGCGGACGCCTTGACAACAACATCGTCGAGATGTTCAAATCCTGCGCTTCCCGCGTGGGATTCATCCATCTCCGCAGCACGCAGCACGACAGCGAAGGCAACTTCTTCGAGGCGAACCACCTGGAAGGCTGCGTCGATATGTACGGGCTTGTAAAGGCGATTGTCGAGGAGCAGCTCCGCCGCCGCAAAGAGGGCCGTGCGGACTGGCGGATTCCGTTCCGCCCCGACCATGGGCACACGATGCTTGACGATCTCGCCAAACTGCCGTGTCCGAATCCTGGCTACACGGCGATCGGGCGTCTGAAAGGTCTCGCCGAAATCCGCGGTCTGGAACTCGGCATCATCAAATCGCTCTATCCGGAAGCGCTGAACTGACGCTGAAATTCAGAAAAAAAGAAGCCTCTGAAATCCTGAAGAACAGGATTTTTCAGAGGCTCTTTTTTTTGCCTGAAACAGATCAGAAGGAATTCGCGTCGGTCGGGAACCGGCGGTTCCGGACGTCATCGACGTATTCGGTGAATGCGCGCTGCATCTCCGCGGAGAGATTCGCATAGCGTTTCGCGTGTTTCGGAATGAAATCGGTGAAGAGACCGAGGATGTCGTTGACGACCTGGACCTGTCCGTCGCATCCCGCGCCCGCGCCGATGCCGATGGTCGGGATGTCGAGCGATTCGGAGATCTCTTTTGCAAGCTTGGCGGGAACGCATTCCAGAACGATCGCGAAGGCTCCGGCTTCCTGCATGGCGCGGGCGTCGTTGAAGAGCGCTTCCGCGGCGGATTCGGTTTTGCCGGCGATCTTGTAACCGCCCTCGACAAGGCACTGCTGCGGACGGAGGCCGATGTGTCCCATAACGGGAACTCCGGCGGCGGTCAGGCGATGCACGGTCGGTGCGATTTCGCGGTTGCCCTCGAGCTTGATGGCGTCGCAGTGCGCTTCCTGAATGTAGCGTGCGGCGTTGGCGAGCGCCTGTTCGGGGGAGATCTGATAGGTCATGAACGGCATGTCGCCGACGATGAACGAATCCGGCGCGCCGCGTTTCACCGCCGCGCAGTGATGAAGGCTCTGTTCGAGGGTGACGGCGAGCGTGTTGTCGTAGCCGAGCACCGCCATGCCGACGGAGTCGCCGACGAGCAGCATGTCCACGCCGCAGAGGTCGGCGAGGCGGGCGGTCGGGGCGTCGTAGGCGGTGAGCATCACGATCGGCGTGTGCTCCTGTTTCATTTTGCGGAGGCGTGTAACGGTCAGTTTTTTCTTGTCGGGCATGGTTCAGTACTCCATCGGTGTTGCGTCCGGGTGAATGGAGGCGCGGACGCGATTGTAGTAATTGACCATCTGTTCGGTGGTTTCGGAATCAAATTCAAGGTTTCCGAGAAAATCGTGCAGATCCTTTTTCGCGAGTTTGCGCAGACGGCGGCGGGAACACCTGCGGATTTTCTCCAGATCGATCCATGCGGTTTCCATGCGCGAATCGCGGTTGATGATCCAGAGCATGTTCTGCGGCAGAGCCGTGCCGTGACGGTACCCCGCTTCATGCAGAACGGCGAGATCGTGCAGAATCCGTTTGCAGAACGCTTTGCGCGAGCCTTCCTCATGCGCCAGTTCGCCGCCGGGACAGAAGACGAGACCGTTCCGCGAGTTTTTGACAAATTCGGTGACGATGAAGCAGGTCTTGAGTTTGAAACACTTGCGGGTGTCGCCGCACGCGAGCAGCTGCGGAACCGGAATGCCGAGCGACTCCGCCACGCGGTATCCCGCGGCTTCGCGCGCCACAAACGATGGACGCAGAAAGAAGCGCCAGAAACGGGTGTTTGTGTAATTCTTCCAGACAATCGTGAGACCGCCGAACTTGCGCGGAAGCACGGTTTTCCAGACGGTTTTATGGCGGGTTTTCCAGATGACTTCCGCGTTTTCCTCGCTCAGCGGATGACGCTGGATATGGCGGAAGGCGCTCCGGAACGCGGATGCAATCCACGACCAGGAAAAACATTTTCCCATTGAGATTTTCGTTTTCGGCATGAATACCTCCTTTCGGAAACGTCAGCCCTGCAGTGCAAGCACTCCTTCGCGTCCGGGAATTTCCCCCTGCACAAGCCGTCCTTTCGGAATGGAGGAAAGATCCTCGGGCAGAAGGTCGCCGGGAGCGCAGAATTCGATGCCGCGCGCTTTGGCTTCGGTCAGAAATTCGTCGAACATCGAGGCGCAGACGCGTCCTTCGACTTCGGCATGGATCGTCAGCATGTTCAGACCGCCGGGTTTGAAGCGGTCGAGCAGCCGGTCGTTGTAATTTTCATTTGTAATGCCGTCGCGTCCGTAGACTTCATCGTAAGTGGGCAGATCGAGCGGGATCTGCGGTTGAGTCAGAACTTCACCGTCCACGACGGGCATGAAGATGGAGGAGCCGCGGCAGTCGCTGTTGTAGCGGAACGGGAGCGTCTCCTTGCATTTCAGCAGCTGTTCCGTGCAGCGCCAGCCGGGCGAGGCGGAACAGGTGGGTGCGGAGCCGGTGATGCGGACCAGTTCGTCGAACGCGCGTTTGACGTGCGAGAAGCCCTGTTCCACGGTCATGACGTCGGATTTCGCCTGCCAGCGGCGGTGATCCCACGCATGGACGCCGATTTCGTGTCCGGCTTTCGCGGCGCTCCGGATCACCTCTTCGCAGCGTTTCCCGATCATCGGTCCGGGCCATGCGGTTCCCATCAGCAGAATGTCCCAGCCGTAGAGGCTGGCCGCTTTGGTGCGGAGCATTTTCCAGAGGAACGCGGGCTTGAGCAGACGCCACAGGTTGCGTCCCATGTTGTCCGGACCGACGGAGAAGAAGAAGGCGCCGCGCACTCCGTGCTTGTCGAGGGTGCGCAGGAGCCGCGGCACGCCGTCGCGGGTGCCGCTCAGAGTATCGACGTCAATGCGGAGTCCGGCGTTCATTTTACTCCGAACTCTCCGGATTCGACCGCCTGCTTCAGGAAGAAGTCGAGGGTCATTTCAATGGAGTCTTCGAGCTTGACGACCGGTTTCCAGTCGCAATACTTCCATGCGTTCCTGATGCTGGGCTTGCGGTGCTGGACGTCCTGATAGCCTTCGCCGTAGAACTCTCCGGATTCGATGACCTTGTAGCCTGCGAACGGCGGGAATTTCTTGCGGAGCGGATGCTTGTCGAATTTCGCAACCAGAATCTCGGCGAGTTCGCGGATGCTGGCTTCGTTTTCGGGACAGCCGATGTTGATGATTTTGCCGTCGCAGCGTCCGTCCTTGTTCTCAATGATGCGGAACAGACACTCGATGCCGTCGGTGACGTGGGTGAAGCAGCGTTTCTGTTCGCCGCCGTCGATAAGCTGAATCGGATTGCCCTGCACGAGATTGAGGATCAGCTGAGTGATTGCGCGGGAGCTTCCGATTCGGGCGGAGGTGAGGCTGTCGAGCTTGGGGCCCATCCAGTTGAACGGGCGGAAGAGCGTGAATTTGAGTCCCTTCATGCCGTAAGCCCAGATGACGCGGTCGAGCATCTGCTTGGAGCAGGAGTAGATCCAGCGCTGCATGCGGATGGGGCCGAGAATGAGCTTGGAGTTGTCCTCGTCGAAGGATTCCTCGTTGCACATCGCATAGACTTCGGAGGTGGAGGGGAAGATGATGCGCTTGTTGTATTTGACGCAGTAGCGGACGATGCGCAGGTTCTCTTCAAAGTCGAGCTCGAAGACCTTGAGGGGGTTGCGGGTGTATTCGATCGGGGTCGCGATGGCGACGAGCGGGAGAACGACGTCGCATTTTTTGACGTAGTATTCGATCCATTCGCGGTGAATGGTGATGTCGCCTTCGGTGAAATGGAAGTCGGGGTTGGTGAGCAGTTCCTGAATGTAGTTGGAACGCAGGTCCATGCCGTAGATTTCATATTCGCCGCTTGCAAGCAGACGCTCGCTGATGGCGCTTCCGATGAACCCGTTGACGCCGAGGATCAGGATGCTCTTTTTACGTTTCGGACGGAGCGCGGCGGGATCGGAGACGAACTGCATCTTCTGCACCAGGCGGCAGTCTTTCACCAGCTGTTCGCCGGAGGAGTAGAGTCCGTTTGCCGTCTGGGCGAAATTGACCTTGACCGCGCCGTTTCCGCAGGCGATCGTGAGCGGCTCGGTCGAGAGAATCGTGCCAGGTTTCATCTTCGCGGATTTCGCCGGAAGTTTGACTTCGGAGACGTCCCAGATCAGATATTTTTTGTCGCCGAGGAAGCTGAATGCGCCGGGATAGGGGCGGGTCACGCCGCGGACGAGGTTGCGGACGTCAGCCGCGGACTTGGTCCAGTCGATCGCTCCGTCGGCGGGTTTGCGTTTGCCGAAGTAGGTGGCTTCCTTCTCGTTCTGCTTTTTGCCTTTGACTTTTGTTTTGGCTTTTGCGAGTTTGGGAAGCTCGGCTGCGAGGAGTTCGGCTGCGGCTTTTGCGGCTTTCAGATGAACGTCCTTCGCGGTGTCGTTTGCGCCGATGGAGATTTTCTTCTGCGCGACGATGTCGCCGGCGTCAACTTTTTCGGTCATGATATGGAGAGTGACGCCGGTTTCCTTTTCTCCGTTGATGACAGCCCAGTTGATGGGAGCGCATCCGCGGTATTTCGGGAGCAGGGAACCATGAAGGTTGAGTGCGCCTTTTGACGGGACCGCAAGGAGTTCCTTTCCGATCAGAGAGCGGTAGTAGAAGGAGAAAATGTAGTCGGGCTTCATCGCCTTGATGCGGGCGACCCAGAGCGGATGGTTCGGGTTTTCGGGCGCATAGACCGGGATCCCGTGGTCCGCGGCGACTTCCGCGACGGAACGGAACCAGAGATTTTCATTGGGATCATCCTTGTGCGTGAAGACGGCGGAAATCTCGAACCCGTTCTTCAGCAGCGCCTCGATGCCTTCGCATCCGATGTTGTTGTAGGCGAAAACGACAGCTTTCATTGTTGCTCCTTCTCTGTATGAAATTGACGATTATTTCTGTTTTCTTCCGGCGATCGATTCGATGAAGAACTGCGGGCGTCCGCGCGTGTTCATGTGAATCTTGCCGATGTATTCGCCGAGAATGCCCATCGCCACGAACTGACCGCCCATGAAGATGAAGACCAGCGAAAAGAGGGTGAACACTCCGTGCTGGCTCCAATCGTCGCCGTGAATCCGGGTCATGACGAAGATGTAGAGACCGAACAGAATTCCGAATGCGGCAAGCAGAGTTCCGATGTAAGTCAGCATCCGGAGCGGGAAGATCGAAGTTCCCGTCAGCAGGTCGTACTGAAGCGCGATCAGTTTCCAGACGTTGTATTTCGATTCTCCCGCCATGCGGTCGGCGTGTTTGACGTGGATTTCAATGGTGCGGCGCGCATAGCTCATCGCGAGCATCGGAATGAATTTTCCGTGTTCGGGACACTGGAGAATGGCGTTGACGACGGTGCGGGAATAGCCGCGCAGCATGCAGCCGTAGTCGGTCATGGTCTTGCCGTTGCAGAGCTTGCGGACCATCAGATTGACCGTCTTGGACGCCCAGCGGCGGAAAAACGTGTCTTTGCGGTTCTCGCGGATCGTGCCGACGACGTCGTAGCCTTCGCGCAGCTTTTCGACGAGTTTCGGAATCTCTTCCGGCGGATTCTGAAGGTCGGCGTCGAGAGTGATGATGTACTTGCCGACCGATGTCCGGAGCCCCGCGGTCACCGCCGCGTGCTGGCCGAAGTTGGTCGTGAGGAATACGCCGACGACTTTTCCGCCGTTCTTTTCCGCCGCCTCGCGGATCATCTGCGCCGAATTGTCCGCGCTGCCGTCGTCGACGAGGATCATTTCGTATGAAATGCCCATGGGATCGCACGCCGCAAGAGTTCTGCGGATCAGTTCGCTCAGATTCGCCTCCTCGTTATAGACGGGGATTACAAGAGAAAGTTCGGGTTTGTCTGTCAGTTCCATCCTGTTCACCTTTATTGTAATATACCG
>URNE01000079.1 GCA_900549045.1 uncultured bacterium
GGTGACGTCGAACGGCAGATCCAGAATTTTTTTTGCGCGTGCGGCTTTGATCCAGCCGACCCAGCAGGTGCCGAGCCCGCGCTCCTCCGCTGCGAGGACAAAGTGTTCGCCCGCAATGCCGAGGTCGATGTATTCATAATGGATTCCGGAAAGAAGCGGGGCGAGAAAATGTGTCGCCAGTTTCTTTTTCATGCAGAGGACCATGATGACGGGGGCCTGTTCCAGCCACGGCATTTTGATTCCGGGAAGGAGCCCCTCTTCGCAGAGCTGTTTCCGCAAGTCCGGCGCGGAGACCGCGTAGAATCTCCACGGCTGTTTGTTGCAGGCGGAAGGGGCGAGGCGCGCGGCTTCCACGCATTCGCGGATGAGATTGTCTGGAACCGGATCGGGTCTGTAGGCGCGGCAGCTCCGGCGTTCGCGGATGGCGGTTTCGAGTTCCATTTCAGCGATCCTCCTCTTTCCGTCCGGCAAAATAGAAGCCGTTGGAAGTGTGTCCGTTCATGGTTTGATAGACCACCTCTTCGCTTTCCAGCTCGCGGAAGGCGGAAAGGAGTTTGCGGATATGGCCGCGGTCATGGTGACGCAGAACCGCGCCTTCGGGGAGTTCGAAAATGCCGTAAGTTCCGTAGACCTGTTCCCATGCCGCATAGCGTTTGCGGTTGCGAAGGTCGGTGTTCAGCAGAAAGTCGTTGACGTAGAGCAGACCGCCCGGTTTGAGGACGCGCCGGATCTCCGCAATCAGTGCTTCCTGATCGCGGTCGGCGACGATGCAGGTGAGGACGGCGCAGAGCAGGACGGCGTCGAGCGAGGCGTCCGGAAAATCAATGATTTCACTCTCCATGACGCGGAGGTCGAGATACGGGAACTGGCGTTTGCCGCGTGCGATCAGCTTTTCCGAAAAGTCGATTCCGCAGAGGTTGCGGAAACCGAGCGCATGGAGTTCGCTGAGTACGCGTCCATAGCCGCAGCCGACGTCGAGAATCGCGGCGTCGCGGTTGACGTAGCGGCAGAAGACGGCGGACTGCATCGGCGTCGTGAATTCTTTGGCGTCCGCCACGCTGTTCCAGTATTCCTTCTGAGTGCTCATTCTTCCGCCTTTTCTCCGAGTCCGCGGATTTTGACGCCCGCTTCCTGAAGGATTGCGCGCGCGGTGGAGTCGATGGAATAGCGTTCGCGGTAGACCACTTCGCGGATGCCCGCGTTGATGATCATTTTCGCGCAGAGCAGACACGGGCTGTAGGTTGTGTAGAGCGTGGAGTCTTTGACGCAGATTCCGTGGTATGCGGCCTGGACGATGGCGTTTTCCTCGCCGTGCGAGCAGAGGCATTCGGTCAGATTTGTTCCGGAGGGCGCATGGGAGGCGCAGCGGGGGCAGCCGCCCTCGTTGCAGTTGCGGATCCCGCGCGGCGTTCCGTTGTAGCCGGTTGAAATGATGCGCCTGTCCTTGACAATCACCGCGGCGACATGCCTGCGCAAGCAGTTGCTGCGCAGGGCGACGACGTGCGCGATTTCCATGAAATACTCATCCCAGTCGGGACGTTTGTGTGCCGGTTCGCACATATTCAGTTCCTTTCTTCAGAAGAGGTCCATCTGTTCAATGCCCCAGTTCTCGTCGTCGGGATCGGGGACGGGCCGGATCGGATCTTCGGGTCCGGGATTGTTGATTTTGCCGTCTTCGACCACGCCTTCCGCCGGGTCTTTCGGCTTTTCCGGCGGCTCTTTCGGCAGTTCGTCCGCGGGGATCAGGTTCGGTTCCTCGGATTCCTCGGTGCCGTCGAGATACTGCACAAAGGTGATTTTCAGGAGTTTGCGCGGGAAGAGCGGGGCGCCGCCCGCCTGGGGCGAGGTCCGCAGCGGCGCTTTGGAGAGATCGACGGTCTGCACCTGGCGCGCCTTGACCGGGGTGTCGATGCGGCATTCGTAGATCGCTTTCGGACGCGGCGTGATGAGTTCCAGGCGGCAGCCTTCCGGGCAGATGCGGTACTCCTTGTCCTTGATGAACTGGGAGATGACGCAGCGTTTGTAGTAGACCTTGCCCGTCTTGAGGTCGGAGTAGACAATGCCGAATTCGGTGTTCTTGTCATACTTGCGGAACTCGTAGAGCTTGTCGATGAAAATCTTGTCCGGGATGTCGATGATCTTGTAGACGCCCTTCCGCTCGATGCAGAGGAGGTGGTCGAATTCGTTGCAGAGCACAATGTCATCGCTCTTGACCGCGGTTCCGACATAGCAGTTCTTGCGGTCCCAGCCGACGCGGATGTTGTTGAGCGCGATGGCTTTGGCGTCGATTTTGTCGAATCCGCCGAGTTTGATTTCTGTGCGGCGCGGAAAGTTTTCCCCGTATTTTTCAATCAGCTCCTGAAGCTTGCGGATGGCGTACTTCTTGAGCTGCCTGAGGTTTTTCTGCGCTTCGGCGAGAAGCGTGTTGAGCTCGGCGGTCTCCTTGCGGTTCTGCTCGATGTCGAACAGTGAGATGCGGCGGATGGGAATCGCAAGCAGTTTTTCAAGCTCGGAGTCGGGAATGACGCCTTCCGCGAGCTGGTCGAGACGCTTCTGGGCCTCCTTGTCGTTTGCGGCGAATCCGCGGATGCGCACGCTCTCTTCGAGCTGCCGGACGATCGGGAACCATTCATCGCGGAACTTGTCGAGTCCCTTGCGGACTTCGGAGGCGATTTTTTCCTGGGTTTTGCAGGTTTCGATGCGCTTGTAAATCCGTTCCTCCACAAAAATCCGGGCGAGGGTGCGGAAGAGAATTTTGTCGAGATATTTCCCGATTTCAATGTTGAGTTCGGCGCGCAGATACTCCAGCAGTTTTTCCGTGTTGCGGCGCAGAACGTCGGAGACGGTCATGCGGACCGGACGGTTGCTGCGGATGACCATCATGTTCAGCGAGAGGCTGATGGAGCAGTCGGTGTATTTGTAGAGGGCCTGAATCGCGCGCTGCGGATCGTAGCCGCGCTGCGGGACGATTTCGATGCAGACCTCTTCCGCCGAGAGGTCGTGGATCGAGGCGATTTTGATTTTGCTCTTGTTGATGGCGCGGTCGATGGATTCCAGCAGTTTCTGTGTGTTGGTCAGCGCGGGGATTTCGCGGATGATGAGGTTGCGTCCCTCGACGGCGATGCGTGCGCGGAGCGTGATTTTGCCGTTGCCGTCCTCGTACTCGGAGGCGTCCATGATGCCGCCCTGGAGGAAGTCGGGGAAGAGCCGGAACGGTTCGTCGCGCAGAACGGAAATCTGGGCGTTGAGCAGTTCGTTGAAGTTGTGCGGCATGATGTCGGTGCGCGTTCCCGGAGCGAGGCCCGATGCGCCCATGAGCAGGAGCGAGGGAATCTTGATGGGGAGGCGGACCGGCTCCTTGTTGCGGGAGTCGTAGGAATCGACGAGTTCGGTGATGTCGTCGTTGAACAGCACGTCGCGTCCGAGCTGGGAGAGCCGCGCCTCAATGTAACGGGGGGCCGCTGCGCAGTCGCCGGTGACGATGCTGCCGAAGTTTCCCTGTTTCTCTATGAAGAGCTCCTTGTTCGCAAGATAGACGAGCGCGTCGCCGATGGAGGCGTCGCCGTGGGGATGGAACTTCATGGTTCCGCCGACGATGTTTGCGACTTTGTGGAAGGAACCGTCGTCGATGCGGTGCATTTCCCAGAGAATGCGGCGCTGCACGGGCTTGAGTCCGTCGTCGACGTCCGGAATCGCACGGTCCTTGATGACGTACGATGCGTACTCGATGTAGTTGGTGTTCATCATCCGCCGGAGGAGTTCGTTTGCGCCGGCGGAGTGCGCCGCGACGGCGGGAAGATCCTCTTCCTCTCCGTCGTTTTCGGAATCTGCTGCGGCGGATTCGGCCGCTTTCGGCTCTTCGGGAACGGGGGGATTGAGAGGCTGTTCCGGTGCGCCGCCGTTCAGTTCAGTTTTTTTCTTTGCCATTTGTTACACCAGATTGTTTTGAATGAATTCCCAGCGTTCCGGGGTGTTGTCGCCCATGTAGAAACGCAGCATCTCATTGATGCCTTTTGTCTGATCGATCGTCACGGGCTCCAGGCGGATATTCTCGTCGATGAACTGCCGGAACTCTTTCGGGGAGATTTCTCCGAGACCTTTGAACCGGGTGATTTCCGCGTTCCTGCCGATCAGCGCGGCTTTTTCGTCGCGCTCCTCTTCGGAGTAGCAGTAATACGTTTTTTCGTTCGCCTTCTCCTCGGGTGCGGCGGTTTCGCCGGATTTCGTCTTTTTCGTCGTTTTGCGTACGGGCTTTCCGTTATCTTTCTTTCCCTTCGGACGGACGCGGAAGAGCGGAGTCTCGAGAATATAGAGATGCCCCGTCTGGACGAGCTGTTCAAAGTAGGAGAGGAAGAAGGTGATCAGCAGATTCCGGATATGCAGACCGTCCACGTCGGCATCGGTCGCGATGACGACTTTGTTGTAGCGGAGGTTTGCGATATCCTCTTCGATATTCAGCGTGCGCATGATGCAGAAGAGCTCTTCGACGGTGTAGACGGTTTCGAGTTTTTTCCCGAAGCAGTTGAAGGGTTTGCCTTTGAGCGAGAAGACCGCCTGCGTGTTCGGGTCGCGGCTCTGGACCATGGAACCGCCCGCGGAGTCTCCCTCGGTTAGGAAGATCATGGTTTCGTCGCCGTGTCCGGAGCGGTCGCCGAAATGGTGTTTGCAGTCGCGCAGTTTGCTGTTGCGGATGTTGAGTTTCTTTTCAAACTCCTTGCCTTTTTTCTTTACCGCCTGAACCTCTTTGCGGACTTCTTCGTTTTTGCAGATCTTCGCGATCAGAAGTTCCGCCTGGTCGGTGTGGCGGTAGAGATAGTCTTCAACCGCTTTTTTGACGGCGGGGACGATCCAGCTTTTCACGTCGGTGTTGCCGAGTTTGTTTTTCGTCTGCGATTCGAAAACGGGCTCCTGAAGCTTGATTGCGATGGAGCCGACGATTCCGCCGCGCAGGTCTTTGGCGTCGTAGTCTTTTCCGGAGTACTGGTTGACGGCGCGGAGCAGCGCCTCCTTGAACGCGGATTCGTGCGTGCCGCCGTCGTTGGTGTACTGACCGTTGACGAACGAGAAATAGGTCTCTCCGAAATCCGGAACATGGGTGAACGCAAACTCAAGCGTCTTGTCCTTGTAATGAATGACGTCGTAGAGTTTTTCTTCTTCCACGCGGTTGGCGATGAGATCTTCAAGGCCGTTTTTGGAATAGAACCGCTCGGCTCCGTTGAGATAGAGGGAGAGGCCGCTGTTGAGGTAAGCGTACATCCAGAGACGTTTTCTGACGAATTCAGGATTGATATGATACTTCGGGAAGATCTGGGCGTCGGGGACGAATTCGACGAGGGTTCCGTTGCGTTCGGCGGTGTCGCCGCCCTCTTCCCTGACGAGTTTGCCGTGTTCGAATTCGGCGCGTTTGAATTTTCCTTCGCGGAATGCGGTTGCGATGAAGCGTTCGGAGAGGGCGTTGACCGCCTTCGTGCCGACGCCGTTCAGGCCGACGGAGAACTGGAAAACGTCGCTGTTGTATTTCGCGCCCGTGTTGATCTGGGAAACGCAGTCCACAAGCTTCTCCAGCGGAATGCCTCGTCCGTAGTCGCGGATTTTGACGCAGTTGTCGCGCAGGGTGACGTCGATGCGGCGTCCGCAGCCCATGATGAATTCATCGACGGAGTTGTCGATGACCTCTTTGACGAGGACGTATACGCCGTCGTTTTCGTATGTGCCGTCTCCGAGTTTTCCGATATACATTCCGGGCCGGTGACGGATGTGTTCGAGCGAGCTGAGAGTCTTGATCGCATTTGCGTCATAAGCGACTTTCGTGGGAACGGGAGCGCTTATGTTGTCGAGTTCGTCATCCATGGTTGGTCCTTCTTTCTGCTGATTGGCGGCGCAACGGCATAAGCGGTTTTTCCGCGCCGCGGATTGAAAAATATATATCGTCGAAACGGTTTTTCAAGTCGGGTTTCAAAAAATATGGCGGAGCCCGAGGTCGCTGATGAATCCTTTTCCGGTTCCCGCCTGCGCGAGAATTTCTACTTTGCCGAGCTTCTCGATCATCTTGAGATTGTCGCGGATGAGAATGCCGGGTTCCTCCGGGACGCGGTTGACGATGACTCCGCGCACTTCGACGTCGCGTCTGCGCAGCTCGTTGATTGTGAGCACGGTGTGGTTGATGGTTCCGAGCGCGGCGTCGGCGACGACGATCGCGGGGATTCCGAGCGCGGCGGGGATGTCCGCCATGATCTGACGCTGATTCAGGGGAACGTAGATTCCGCCCGCGCTCTCCAGAAGAATGACGTCGGGATTGAATTTCGCCTTGATTTCATGATAGGCGCGGGTGATCTTCGTCAGATCGATCTCAATGCCTTCGAGTTCCGCCGCGAGATGCGGGGAGGATTCGAACCGGAGGCAGTAGGGGCATGCGAGCTCCATGGGAATGTCGAGGATTCCCGGGGCGGCGGCTTTGACTTTGCCGAGGTCTCCGTTCATCGGGTCGGTCATGCCGGTCTGCGCGGGTTTCATGACGGCGGTGGAAAGTCCGCGTTCCGTGGTGTGCTTTGCCAGAAGCGAGGTGACGTAGGTTTTGCCGATATCCGTTCCTGTTCCGGTTACAAAAAAGGTCTGACTCATCTTATTTACCGTCCTTTCTGAGAGGTATGAATCCGTATGGTTCCAGTTCGCGGAATCCGAGCTTCCCGAGTTGAACCGCGAGTTTCCGCACCGCTTCCGGAGCGGCGGGATCAAGGGAAAGAGAATAGCGTTTTGCCAGCGGGTATTTTCCGTTCATGACCGATTCAAAATCCGGCGCGGTTCCGTCAACCGCGAGCAGACGGATTTCCGGAGGGATTGCTTCTTCCCGCGCGAGGAAGGTGAGGGGGAGGATTGCCGCCGCCGTCACGTCGCGCCGCAGCAGTTCGAGCGCGGCGCCGGAACTGCCGGTTTCGATGAAATGGGTTTTCGCCTTGCGGGGACCGCCTTTCGCCTTCAGCGCGCCGGAAACGTGAATGATGTTGCGGACCGGCACGCCGGTTCCCTCCCATTCGGAATAAGCGTTCTTCATGAGTTTCATCACATCTTTGGAGGAAATGTCGCGGAAGGAGTTTTTGGCGTTGACCGCAATCACGGCTCCCTTCAGCGCAAACGGCTCTGCCGCCGCCCCGTCGAGTCTGCGCGGGGAAAGAGTGAGAAGAGGTTTCGCATCCAGAGCGTCCGGATCGGACGCGAGAACCATTTGGAACTCCGGCATGGTCTGCGCGAGTTCGCGGAGAAAGGGACGCGCTGTTTCCGCGAGCCCGCCCTCGGCGAGAATGCGGAGTTTCGGAAGCGCGAGCGAATCGGCGGAAAGGGAAGCCGCCAGAAGCGCGAGCGCAAGGATCAGCGTGCGCATTGCCGCGCCTCCATCATCCGTTCGAGGAATTCGAACGGCACGGCGAGAGAGCCGTTTCCGGTTCCGAGGTCGATTCCAGGCTGGTTGACGCCGTGGTAGTCGCTTCCGCCGGATTTGAGCACACCGGCGGCTTCGGCGATTTCGTGCATCATCTGCGTCTGGTGTTCGGAGAACATGGAGTAGTTGGTCTCGACTCCGTCGATGCCGAAATCCATGAGTTTCCGGAGCATTTTTTTTGCGTATCCGCGTTCGCCCGCCTGACCGCTGACGGGGTGCGCCCAGATGGCGAGTCCGCCCGCCGCATGAATGACTTTCACCGCCTCGGCGGAGTCGGGCAGTTCGCGCGGAACATATGCGCGGCAGCCGCGCTTGAGGCACTGCACGAAGACGTCGTGCATGGTTTTGAAGTATCCTTTCCCGAGGAGAACCGCGCCGATGTGCGGGCGTCCCACGCTTTCGCCGCCGGCGACCTGGAGCAGCTCGTCATAGGAGATTTCGTAGCCGAGGACATTGAGTTTGTGGATGATTTCCCGGTTGCGTTTTTCCCGTCCGGAGCGCATCCGTTCCAGCAGTTCGGAGAGTTCCGGCGTTTCCGGATTGATGAAGAGACCGACGATATGGAGCTCTTTCGAGAAGAGCCGTGTCGAAATTTCCACGCCGGGTACGCCGACGATGCCGCATTCCTTCGTCTCCTCGAGAAATTCGGGCAGTCCGGAGACGGTGTCGTGGTCGGTGAGCGCGATTCCTTTCAAGCCTTTTTCGCAAGCGTATCGAACGATCCGCGCAGGAGTGTCGGAACCGTCCGACGCGCGGCTGTGTGTGTGTAAATCTATCAGATCCAGCATAAATCCATTCCTTTGAATTATGAACTATAGCACGCCGGAGAGGATTTTTCAAACGGAAGATCCCTGATTTTTCAACAAGGGGAAAGAGCGTTTTTTTAGAACAGTTTAGTTTGCTTAATTTTTTGTTTTCCCGCTTGTATTTTTTCGAAAGGTCATTATATTAAGGGG
>URNE01000080.1 GCA_900549045.1 uncultured bacterium
ACAAAATCTACAAACTTGCCGGAGCCGCCATCGGCGATTATTGCATGATTCGGGACGGAGATTCCATCCTCGTCGGAGTCTCCGGCGGCAAGGACAGCATGCTGCTTCTGCATGTGCTCGCCCGCCTGCAGAAACGAGCCCCCGTCCGCTTCTCCCTCGCCGCCGCAACCTTCGACCCCGGATTCCCCGGATTCGATGCGGAAGGTACAAAACTCTTCTGCGACGCCATCGGCGTGCCGCACCATATCGTCAAACTCAACGTCCGGAGCGTCATCGAACGGACCGGCACGGACGCGCGCCCCTGTATCCTCTGTTCGCGGCTGCGCCGCGGAAACCTCTACGCTCTCGCGAAAAAACTCGGATGCGGCAAACTCGCACTCGGACAGCATCTCGACGACATTGCCGTCTCGTTCCTCATCAGCCTCTGCCGCGGAGGCGGGCTGACCACCATGGGACCGAACGTACCATCCGACGACGACGCGGTCCGCATCATCCGCCCCTTCGCCTACGTGGAAGAAAAACTGACCATCGAGGCCGCGAAAATGCTGGAGATTCCTTCGCGCGGCGAATGCATCTACAAACAGCAGCTTGAAGAATCCGGCGACCGCGCCTACTTCAAACGCCGGCTCCGCGAAATGGAACGGCACATTCCGAACCTGCTCCCGAACATTCTCCACTCCCTCTCCGACGTCCGCCCGCCGTATCTCCTCGACAGACGGTTCATTCAGGATCTTTAAAATAAAGAAACCGCCGGAAAACCGTTTTCAGGCTTCCGGCAGTTTCTCAGAATCCAGCAGGCGTTCTCACCACTGATTGAACGCGCGGATGCGGAAACGATACGTCATATTGTCGCCGAACCACATCGGGAAGTTCGTCCCCCAGATATTGTTGTAAAGATTGAAATGGACTCCGCCTTTCATGTCCGGCAGTTTGTTGGTGAAATCCAGCAGAGACATTCTGCCCGGAGCCACCAGCGGAGAATCCAGGTTTTCCACAAGCACGCGCTCGTCGATCACCATATCCTGAATCGCGTGAAGCGCGCGTCCGCCGCGGCTCACGACATCGGCCGGATCGATCCACTCGTCCAGCTTCCGGAAACGGTACGAGCATTTTGACTTCTGCGGAAGAAGCGAGAACCATGCCGCATGCGGCAGACGGTGAGCGACTTTGCCGAACCATTTCAGACGGATCTCCAGCCAGTCCTCTTCATCGGGCATGACATAGTCTATTTCGATCCGGCGGAAGAGCGGGTGCCCGTTGGTCACAAGAGTAATGCGCTTGCCGTGTCCCCACTCGGTCAGATGGACATTGGTTTCAAACCCTTCATAGCGCTTCTTTTCCGCATCGGCGGGCATATCGGGCTTGGTGAAGTCATGAATCGCCCACCATTCTTCCGGCAGACGCAGATACTGCCGCCGGAAACGCTCGTAGTCGTCGCGGTCGAACATCTCACAGGTGAACAGACCCGAATTCTTGAAGCGGAAGCGGTTCGCCTTCATGTAGATGGTGTCCGCAGTGGCATTCGAGGGGTTCAGCTCTATCCGGAAGAATTTGTTTTCGAACACAAGGTCGTGCGTGACATTGCGCTTGAGATAAAGGTCTTCCGCCGGACGCAGACGGTTCAGAGCGCGGATCGCCTCCGCGGCCTTGTCGTTCGGAAGGGTGAGCACTGCGTTCTTGAGGAATTTGCGGCGCTCGCGCCACGAAGAAGCGAACTTGCGCGCGGATTCGCAGTGGAAGTCCTTCGGATCCCACAGTTCCGGCTCAATGAAATGAGTCTTCTCGTCCAGTCCCCACGTGTGCTCGGTTGTGAGAAGAAGACCGCGCTGAAACTCCTCAATTTCGGGCGTGTTGTCCCAGTTCCTGCGCAGACGGAGCAGTTCGCGCAGATCGGCGACCTTTTTCGGATCGGAGCCGACGCCGTGGATCCAGGTGTCGCCTATCTCTTTGGTGAAAACAGGATAGCTGTCTTTCCGTTTGAGCAAGGCGTTCGCGAGATCGTCGAGCGTTGCGCTCTGCACCTCCGCATCGGGATACCGCGCAAGGATTTCCTTGACCTGCTTCGGCGTGTGCGGCCCCAGATTGTCACCCGTCATGCAGATGACATATTCCTCTTTGCCGACCGTGAGCGAAGCCCCGTACTCCTTCTGATAGACGACCAGGATTTCGTTTCCGCGCGCATCCCGCCAGCGGAAGACCGGGGGGACGTCGGGCATGGCGGAGGCGGAGTTGATGCCGATATGCAGCATTTTGATCCCGGCGTCAGCCAGCGGAGCGATAATTCCGCGCGTGTGTCCCGGAACGTCGGTAAGCTTTGCCGCGACGGTGTGTTTTTTGAATTTTTTGTCAAGCCGGGCGGAGATGGAGAGACCGAAACGGTAAAGCGCGTCGTCCGCAAGCTCGCTGTGCATGGTGAACGGGAGGGCGTGCCAGACGATGTCTCCGCGTCTGACGGCCTCTTCAAGACGCTTTTTCGCCTCCTCGTCCGCAGAGCGCAGGTACTCGGAAACGAGCCAGGAACCGACCGTCCAGCGGTAGCGGAAATTTCCCGTCCGAACGCTGTGGCGGAAATATTCAGCCGTTTTGATTGCATCGCGGATAAAGCATTTGAAATATTTATGAACGACATTCGCAGCCATATCGGTGAAGCCGATGTCGAGATGTGTTTTGAAAATGATGTTGACTTTTCTCATCTTTCTGAAGCCTTTCCCGTCTGAAATATATTTGACGGGTAATCTATCATAGGAACATTTGATTTTCAAATCCCGAACCGAAGTTTTCCGGAAATCCCGTGCATTCAGCGGATCTCTCCCTGAACAGGCAGTGTTCCGTTCAGGAAACACTCGTCAAAAACCTGAGCGACATTTTTCAGAACATACACTCCATCCGTTTCCCGCCGGACAGCATTGACGGGAACCGGAGTCAGCGTTCCGGAGAGCAGTTCCATGCAGTTCGTATGCTCCAGCGCAACGGAAAGCGGACACAGGAAAACCGGTTCTCCCTCCAGACGGTCTGCCACATCGAGAAACATGCAGCCGCGCGGCTCCTCAACACATCCCGAATGTAGAACGGCGCCATCTTGGGAACGGATGTTCCAGCCGTGATCGGCGCACCAGTAAACAGCCCCGCGTTCACATTCAATCCGGATCGCCGGATTGCGGTTCACGTCGGTCGAGTGCGTCAGAAATGTGTAAATATCGACACTGTTTTCCGTTTTGAAATGCAGTGCGCAGGTATCAAACGTTTCAATCTCCGGACGGGCCCGGAGAAGCATCCCCTCCACCGAGACCGCACGGGCGGATTCCCCGAAACGAACGCCGGAAAAGAACAGCTCCAGATTCAGATAATGCGCGAATGCATTGTTGACGGGCGAATCAAATACCGGAGTTCCATCCGCGGCAAAACGCCGCCCCGCCCAGTTATTGCGGGAATAGTACTGATCCCCGCGCGGCCAGGTTCCTTTGCAGAACGCTTTCCGCACCGCGCCGAGCCGCCCGGTCACGAGCAGATTCTTGATAAACTGAACTTCACGCGCATAAATGTGCTGAAAACCGACCGCAGCGAATTTCCCGCTCTTCCGTTCGGCGTCCATCATCCGCCGGACCGCCGCGACGGAGCCGGCGGCCGGCTTTTCCACAAGGACGTTCGCCCCGCTCTCCAATGCCTGAACGGTCATGGATTCATGGCTCGCTATTCCAGTCGGAATGCAGACAAGATCCAGTTTTCCCCGCTCAGCCTCGAACATGGCTTCCGCGGAAGAGTAGATACGCGTACCCAGACGCTTCAACGCGGCAAGCTGACCGGGTACCTGGTCGGGATTGATTACAGCCGCAGCGCAGAAATCAGCTCTTCCCGATTCAACCAGGCGCATCACCTGTTCAAAATGAATCACTCCGTAACCGGAGATTCCGACTTGTCCGATTCTGATTTTCATAAAGTCTCCTTAAAAATCCTTTTTCAACGCCCGACGGATAATTTCGTCCCGGCGCGCCAGAGCTTCCCCGAAAGGGGCGTCATGGCCGCCCGCCGGAGTCGTCTGAATATGCTTTACCGTTCCCGGCGGAAGATTGTTGTATGCGGCGAAAACAGAATTCGGCGAACAGGTGAAGTCGATGAACCCGACGGCAAAGAACACCTCGCAGCGAATCCGTTTTGCGAAACAGGAGTTGTCAAAATACTTTGCAGCCTCAAATACCTGACGGTCTACTGCGCCGGGCTTCCGGCTGTTGACCAGGAACGGCCATCCGGGCATCCGCCCGGCAAGCCGTCCGGCATGATCCCCCATGGCAGGAACAGCCGCAAGGCAGAATGTCACCTGCGGATCAAGCGCCGCCGCGGCGATTGCCTGACCACCACCCTGACTGACTCCGCTCACAATCAGTGTCCGCCCGTCCCATTCGGGCAGACTCTTCACATAATCAAGCGCCCGCATCGCACGGAGATACATCTCCTTAAAGTAAAATGCATCGCGGTCCCTCTTCCCGGCATGGCGATACCCCTTGAGTTCACCTTCATTCAACGCTTTGTAATAGCTCCACGGCTGCCCGTTGAGAATTCCATGAGCATTGACGTCGAACACGATATGCGTGGAACCACCTTTGAGGTCCTTGTGCGCTCCATGCACGCCCGCGCCATGAAACGACACCTCCGCGGGAAGCGAACCGGGCCTGGCGTTTGCAGGCATCGCAAGATATCCCGAAACCGGCTTTGCTCCCGCGCATTTCACCTGAACATCCCAGCAGCCGACCCGTCCGCGACACTCCGGAGGAACATCGACTTCCCGCCGAATCGCTTCAAGCGGAACCCGGTTCAGAAGGGACCTTTGCTTTTTCCAGAACGCGTCAAAATCCTCCGGTTCCGGTGCAGATTCCGTAATTTCATCCGGAGCAACCATTGCTCCGGATGCCGCGCGCACCGCGGTTTTCCCGTCCGGGGCAAGCGCGGAAACTTCCAGTGCCAGCCACCCGGGCTTTCGCAAAGTCTCTTTGACAACGAGCGGCGAACCGGATACGGTCTCCCGGCTGCGCTCCCAGTCACCGTTCCGCGCAATCCTCCAGCGCAGCTTGACTCCCGGAACCGCCGCGCCGTCTTTCAGAAGCTCAGCCGTAAATACAACTGTTTCTCCAAGATGGTAAATTGCATCCGGTCTGTCGGTTTTCAGATTCACGACCAGCTCTCCGGCCGAAACAGAGCCGAAACAGAGAGCCAGAAAAATGCGGAAGAACTTGAACATGCTCATTCTTTCCTCTTTATTTGAGATTTTCTGCGGGAATCAGGAAAACCCCCGGTTCTTTTGTCTCAAACGATCCGAGTTTTCCCGCTTCATGGAATACTGCACCGGCCGTTCCATCCGCGAACTGCACAGCCTGCAGCGACGGAGTGTTCGCAAGAATCCGCAGTTCGAAACGCGCAGTTTCCTCCGGCGACGCTCCGGGCAGAACCGCCACCGCATACGAACCGCCCTTCACTCCAATTCCGTGCTCCACGCCGACCGAGAAAAGCTCCGCCGAAAACGGCGCGGGTTTGGCAAGTCCGCCGGAAACAATCCCCCAATCTCCGTTCCGCACGCCCTCCGCGATCTGCAGCCGGGCGCCTTTGTAACCGATTCCGTCGTGCCAGCCCCAGTCCGCGCCTTTGATTACATTTCCGTTTTTCCGTGCAACATTTACCGTCGTCGCGACCGGATACGGAGAATCGGAATCAATCGCGGCGCCAAGCAGATAGACAGAGTTTTCATCAAAGAAATAGGCTTTTTTCGCCCGGACTCCATCCACATTCTGCGTATAGACCGCAGCCGCATGTTTTTCCTCCGCAACGGCGTGGACAAAATCCGACTCTCCCAGCAGCCGTGCCGGAAGCCCGAACGAATAGCGCAGAACCTGTTTGTAGTTGTAAACGCGCAGATTCCGTTTTTTACACTCTTCGGGTCCAAGCACCGGAGTTGCAGGAAGCGTCGTTCCCGGAAGACGGGTCCAGTTCCAGCAGCCAGTCACGTTTTCAGACTCCTTCCCGGAACGCAGAATCTGAATCGTACCGTCCGACGCATAGCGCCCGAGAGCATTGTCGCCGTTCACATCGTCTTCGACGGGACGCACACGTTTGGAATTCATCCTGAGCGAAGCGAACCAGGCAGGACGGCGGTATACGAGGTAATTGGAATCCGCAAAATATTTTGCTCCGGAAAAATTTCCGTCCAACGCAGCATCGTAAGGAGCTTTTTCCGGATCAAGTTTCCGGAGCGCGACAATTGCCCGCCGTGCACGAGCTCCACAGCATTCCGCGGAGTTGCGTCCAAGCTGACGCCCGATTGCCAGGAGGTCCATCCGCCCCTTCCACAGGATCCAGCCGTAACCGTCGACCGCGAGTTCCCGCATGAGACGCGTCTGTTCCGGATTCAAAGCAAGTTGAGTTCCGTAAAGGATTGTCGCCCACTCGGCAATCATGTCAAGGAATTGCAAACCGTAATTGCCGAACTGGAGCTGCGGCCCGTGCAGCTGAAACGAGCGGTCCGCGCGGATTCCGCCGAAATGCCAGTCATACTGAAAATCTTCCGGCAGCCTGCTCTCCGTTATTTCCGATTTTATGATCTCCGCAATTTCCGTCATCCGTTCAAAATCCTGTTCAATGATGCTCCGCTGGAAAACGTTTCTTGCCACCGTAACCCGGTTCGTCGAAGTGTAATGGTCGCTCAATTCCGCCTGATGGCAAACCCTCAGCATTCCGGTCCGCAATTCCGAATTTTCAGGAAAAAGCTCCGGTGCGGCAAGCATGGCCCGGATTGCGAGACGCGGGACTTCCATGTCATTCCACCAGAAGTTTGAACTCATCGGACGATGCTCCGCCCACCAGCCCGCGCTTTTGCGAATCGCCTCAGCAAGCGTTTCCCTGCGGCAGTACGGAGAATCCGGATCTCCCCACGCACGGCAGAACAGTTCAAGAAAATAAAGATGCGCCGCCGTTTTCCATGCGGAACGGTTCGTGCTGCTGTAATCCACGCCATCAAACGAGCCGTCCGCACGGAGACGCTTCATCAGTTTTTCCACATCTTCCGCTTTCGCTTTCTGACGGAAAAGATTCTTCCGCAACCGATCGCGAATCAGAGCAAAATCCCTCCTCTGATCCGCCGTGAGTTCCGCCGCCTGGCGGTTCAGAGGAAGGAAACGAACCTTCAGCGAACTCAAATCGTAGTGAACTGTACCGGTCGAGTCGTTCAGCCCAAGCCGGAGATATCCGCTTTGAATCCCTGCAGGAAGCAGACGCCGCACACGCAGAATTTTCTCCGTCCTGCCCGAACCGGGAACCGACGTTCCAATGGAAAACGTTTTCCCGTCAGCACCTTTCAGGAAGACTTTCAGTTCCGCTCCATGAAAATAATTCCGAGGTTTGGAAAGGGTGTCTATGTTGAGTTTTACAGCGACATCCAGCTCGCCTTCCGGCGTATTTTTCAAATTGAGTTCCGCCGTTGCACAGTTTGCCCTTGCCGCATCCGGAGCCCCCGCAGGAACGGAGACCTCAAGATATCTTTTCCCCTCATGTTCAACGAGTTTTGTATACTTGCTGTTTTGCCATTGCAGCGGAGCGGCAAAACATGGCAGAACGGTGCAAAACAACAGAAAACAAATTTTGTTCATTTCTCTCTCCAGCGTTTACGGGTTGTAAATCCGTGCGGCGTCGACTTTGTAGATCTGCTCTGTCTGCCGCGCATCATGCGTCTCCACATGCATATCGGAATGCAGGAAATTTCCGCTCCGATTATGACGCAGGGCAACCGCGCCGTCTTTTCCGGCTTCCGACGGCATATCCCGTTTGAAATAAAAGGGATACGCAGGAACTGGCGCGACATTCTGGGTGCCCGCACCATCCAGAAGCAGCGGCATTTTGAAACCCCATTTCACTTCGCGCCCGGGGACCTCTTCCAGCCGCAGCGAAACTTCTATGCCGGCACTCAGGAAATCTTTATTGGAAGAACTGTCCGGACGACTCTTCAACAGATCCCGCGCATTCGTATTTGCCGCATACGCAAACGAATAAGGACTCTTGAAGTTTCCGGATCCCCAGGTTTCCACGCTTCCCGGCGCTTCCGGACAGCGGATCGCCGCCGTGCTTCCGATGTAGGTTCCAATGCAACTCGAATCTTTCGCTTTCAGAATGAAATAGTACCACAGCGGACGGTCTCCGCTCCTGGTTGTCCCGCCCAGATAAACGTATCCTTCATTGTCATTCGCATACAGTGCCAGAGCCGAACCGGACTGCTTCAGATTGCTGACACATGTAATCGCCCGTGCCCGCACCCGGGCCTTGTTCAGTGCAGGCAGAAGCATGCCGGCAAGGATTGCTATGATTGCAATTACCACAA
>URNE01000081.1 GCA_900549045.1 uncultured bacterium
AATAGCCGTCCTGAACAGCATCAGCAAAACAGTTGTTCACGAACGCAACATCCCGAATCTGCTCAAAACCGTTCTGGATATTCTGCACCGCGAAATGGGACTCCTGCGCGGAACCTTCACACTGATGCACGGCGACACTCTTTTCATCGAAGCCTCCAACGGACTCACCGAGGAAGAAATGCAGCGCGGAACCTACAAAGTCGGCGAAGGCGTCACCGGGAAAGTGGCGTCGACCGGACTCCCCCGCGTCATTCCGGACATCTCAAAAGACCACGAGTTCCTCGGCAAAACCAAAGCCCGCAAAAACACGAAAAACATCGCATTCATCTGCGTCCCGGTCATCCACATGGAGAAAGTCATCGGAACGCTCTCCATCGACCATGAAGTTACGGAAGGCGTTGATCTTGACCGCGACCTGAAGCTGCTCGAAACCGTCGCCAACATCACCGCGGAAGCCGTTGCCGCATGTCTCCAGGAACATGAAGAGCGCGAAAAACTCCAGGCGGAAAACCTGCGTCTGCGCGAACAGCTCGGCAGCGACATGCGCCCCGTCAGCATCATCGGAACCTGCAGCGCCATGCGCGCAGTCTACGCTCAGATCGCCCAAGTCGCCCCCAGCAACGCAACCGTCCTCATCCGCGGCGCATCCGGAACAGGAAAGGAACTCGTCGCCCGCGCAATCCAGCAGGAGAGCAAACGGCGCGACAAACCGTTCATCTGCGTCAACTGCGCCGCCCTCCCCGACAACCTCATCGAAAGCGAACTCTTCGGGCACGAAAAGGGCGCGTTCACCGGAGCGATCAGCACCCGCTGCGGACGCGCCGAAGCCGCAAACGGCGGAACACTCTTCCTTGATGAAATCGGTGACCTCAGCCAATCGGTTCAGGTCAAACTCCTGCGCTTCATCCAGGAACGCACCTTCTCGCGCGTCGGAAGCAACGAAGAGATCAAAGTCGACGTCCGCCTCATCACGGCGACCAGCCGGAACCTGGAACAGCTCATGGAGGAGGGAAAGTTCCGCGAAGACCTCTACTACCGCCTGAACGTGTTCCCGATTCACCTTCCGTCGCTTCACAACCGCCGGAGCGACATCATGCTTCTCGCGGAGCACTTCCTCGAAAAGTTCAAAAAAATGCACGGCAAAGACATCGTCCGCATCTCCACGCCCGCAATCAACATGCTCATGTCGTACCACTGGCCGGGCAACGTCCGCGAACTCGAAAACTGCATGGAACGCGCGGTCCTGCTCTCCACCGACAACGTCATCCACGGCTACAATCTCCCCCCCTCGCTCCAGACCGGCGAATCCTCCGGAACCGCGATCAACCCGGAGATGAAAGCGGACTTCAACACGCTTGTTGAATCGTTTGAACGCGAACTGATTGTGGATGCTCTGAAAGCCACAAACGGCAATGTCGCCGCCGCCGCACGCAAACTCGGCATCTCACAGCGCATCATCCACTACAAAATCAACAAAATCGGCATTACTCCGGACTGGTACAAGCAGGAAAAATAAGGGAATCCCTCAGCGTTTCGCCGCGCCGGGAGCACAGCCGCGCCGTTTGCGGAACTCCGTTGCAAAATACTGCGGGGATGAATAATTCATCTCCGCGGCGACCTCTTTCACCGAGAACTCGCCCGAGCGCAGCAGTTCCTCCGCCGTCTCGATCCGCCTCCGCCGGATGTACTCACCGGGCGTCGTCCCGAGATGACGCGCAAAAAGCCGGATCACCGAAACCGGGCTCATCCCCAGCTCCCCGGCGAGCTCACGCAACCCGGTCTTGCGACGGATGTTCCGCGCAATGAAATCCAGCGCATGAATCAGCTCTTTCGGAGAATCGCCGCGGCGCGACAAATCCGAAATGGCAAGCAGAACATCAAGCGCAAAAAACGAAAGTGCACGTCTTTCACCCTCCTTCAGCAGAGCGTACGCCTCTTCGCTCCGCCTCTTCCATTCCGCAAAATTTTCCGGATGAAAATACCGGATCCGTATTCCGATTCCGAGCTGTTCCAGCGTCGGAGCAAGCGCCGGCCCAGCAAAACCGAACGTCTGCTTGACGCCCGTCCGCGAAAGGCACTTCAGCGTGCATTTTCCTGACGGCATCATCAGGAAAAGATCCCCCGGATGAAGCGGATGCCCGCCCTGCTCATCCTGACACAGGAATTCGCCGTCCGTGATATATTCCGCCGCCAGCTTTCCTGTGTCGACGCGCGTGCACATGAAGTTCCGGCACCAGACCGTCCGCCCGCTCTGCCAGAGATAAAACGGACTCCCCTCCATCTCCGCCGGATTCGCCTGCAGAAAGGTGTTCACCGGATAAATTCCCATTCGTTTCTGAAAATACATTGTCGGCCCTCATGCAAAAATATTGTCCACAGTTGATAATATAACATACATTTTTCAACGGTTCAAGAGTTGTTTCTCCCGCTCTCCGCGATTATAGTACAGGGAAAAACCAAGGAGACTTGAAATGCTGATCGAAAAAACGGAAATTCCGCCGCGCGGATGGAACAGTTTCGACTGCTAAATGGGCGGCATCACGGAAGAACAGGCGCTCGCAAATCTTGAAATCTTCCTCAAAAAACTGAAACCGCACGGATACGAATACTTCTGTCTCGACGCCGGCTGGTATGCGGACGGCGACCAGAAACTGCACGAGCAGCGCATCGCCGCCGGACAGTTCCGCACGCTGAATCTGGATGAGTTCGGACGCTACATCCCCTCGCCCGTCAACTTCCCGCACGGTCTGCGCGCCCTCGCGGACCGATGCCATGAAAACGGAATCAAATTCGGTCTTCACATGATGCGCGGACTCCCCCTCGGCGCAGTCGAACGCAACACACCGGTCAAAGACACGCCGTATCATGCGCGCGACATTTACGATCCGGACGGCGCGTGCTCCTGGTGCCAATACTGGGTTGCCGCGAAAGCCGATCACCCGGGGACACCCGCTTTTTACAAAAGCGAAGTCGAATATCTCACGGAAGAGCTGGAAGTCGACTTCATCAAACTCGACGATGTTGTGGAACACCCGGACCATGCGGCGTTGTTCGGCGAAGCCGTCGCGTCTGTCCCGCGCCCGGTTCTTCTAAGTCTTTCGCCCGGAGGAGAATGCTGTCGGGAGAACTGGGAGACGCTCGAAAAATACGGAAACATGGTGCGCATCACTTCGGACGCCTGGGACCATGACGAGACCAATCTTCAGAAGCTTCAGCGCTGGTATGAGTTTCAGGATCTCTCTTCGGATTCGCTCCGGGCCGACCTTGACATGCTCCCGCTTGGTGCGCTCCAGGTGACCACGGACTTCCGCCAGAGCCGTCTGACTCCGCGAGGGAAGCGTGTGATGATGACGATCATGGCTCTGAGCGGTTCCCCTCTGATTTTCGGCGGCGACCTCCCCCGGACACCGCAGGAGGATTTTGATTTTGCCACGCATCCTGCCGTTCTTGAGTGCAACGCCTGGTGTATTCCCGGCCGCCGGGTTTCATTCCAGCACCACATCGACGTCCGCAGATCACCGGACCGCCGCGACTCTTCGCACGGCTGGATCGGCGTTTTCAGCACGAGCGAGCTTCCGCGTCACATCGTTCTTTCTCCATCGCATCTTGGCTTTTCCGTCCTTCCCCCTCTGCGCGAGCTCTGGAGCGGTTATGAGGTTGCCCCGACCGTCGACGGCAATGCGGAATTCTATCTCCCCCCATATGACGTGGCATTTCTCAGGTATTGAAGTCCCCCGGCGGACAAAGCAGCTCGGAACATTAAACATCGAACTTTTCTGCGATTTTCATACGTTTATTCAAGCGACTTTTACATATCCACAACCTCATCAATACTACAAAGATAAAACAGAATTAACAATCCCTGAAGATTTAAAAAGAGATTTCGGGGAAAAAGAAATAGGGAAAAAAGCAAACGATCATGGGTGGATCGTTTATATTATCGCTTCCGATAACACTATTGATAAAACGATGTGGACTCCAGAATCTCTTGCACTCAAGCATTGGAAGAACAATTTTGCAGACCTCAAAGATAAAATCAAACTTTACATTAAAGACTTAATTGCAATCATCAACCAAAATAAAGAGAAGCTTGACAACCTCTATCAACAATAACCTTCTCCCCCTGCAAGCTCCACGCTTGCAGGGGAGATAGCAGACTCACTTACCTTCCTGGCGGGCGGAGAATTTGACGGTGACCGGAACACCGGCAGTACAATCAAATTGACGGGTCCAGCGGTCGTTGTGGGCGGAAAGAACATAGTTTTTGCCGTCGGCGGCGGATCCGTCGACAACCACACGGGCGTCGCGCATCTTCCACCAGCCGGAGGGGGTGCCGTCGGGACGGAGCTGCTCAAAACTGCCGTTCGGAATGCTGGAACTCATTCGGATGTTGTCGCACGCAACAAACGTTTTCGCATCCGAACTCATCAGCTGAATCGTCGCTTTTCCGCTCGACTTCGGGGTGAATGAGAAACTGTATTCCCGCCACGCGTCCGAAAGTTTCGCCTGGGCGCAGAGACGCTGATCCTTTTTCGCGCCAAGCCAGCCGGCCTGAGCAAGCGTCACATTCTCCGACACCTCGCCCGGAGCAAAGGACAAGTTGTCGCCGCCGACAATGTCGATGCGGAAATCCGCAGCGGAAAGGACGGTGAAGAGAGCACACGAGGAAAGAACAAGAAGTTTTTTCATTTTTTATCTCCGTAAAGGGTTAATGTTGCAGAATCCACAAAAAGGTCACCCGTCGTTGCGGGACCGAAACCGAACTCCGGAACCAGATAATCCGCATCCGCAGGAATCTTGAATTCGAGTTGATAAAGCGTCCAGTCCGAACTGCCTGTCGTGTCCGCTTTGAGCTTGTCGTATCCATATTCCGCACGTCCGCGCGGGAAACCGACCGAGAAGCGGACGCCGTTCCGACCGCGTCCGGATTTGAGCGTCTGCACATTCTCATAACGGGCGAGAATCTGGAAGACTCCATATGAGAATCTGCCGGGCTCGATTTTAAAACGCTGTCCGGCGACCGCAGGTCTGCCATCCGGCTTGCGAACCTCGATTTTCATGCCGTTGCCCGTCCGTCCGAACTCCGGAGCGCACCGGAAGGAAACGCCGCTGCGGATCTCGTAACACCATGCAGCCGGATCGCCGAAAGAGACTTGCGAAAAATCCCCGTTCGGAAGAGAGCCCTCCGGAAGGCGGAAGAGGTGATAGTGCAGACGGTAACGGAACGAATTGCCGGGGTTCGCACCCAGCGATTCTTTCGTTTTTTCGCCCGGACGGCTGATCTCGATATCGAATCCGTACACCGCCGCGGGCGGCAGTTCGTCCAGCGGAATGAGAATCTCCATGCGATAGCCGTCCGCCGTCTTTTCGACTTTGCGCGACGCCTTTGTCGCGGAATTGCGAATGGCAAGAGCCGTCATGCCGGTCCCCTTCGAGGGTACCGCGGCGAATGCATACTGATACGGCTTCACCGCATCGCGGCTGAGTTCGCGGAACGGCGACGGATCAAGAAAAACTTCAACGGCGGAACCGCCCCACAGAGAATTGCCCTCCGCGGCTTTCACCGACGGATCGGCGACGGAGAGCTCGAGCTTCAGCGTGCCGTTCCCTGCGGAAAGATGCGCCGTTGTTCCGCGCGAAAGCTTCACCGTTGCGGGAAGCGTGTACGCCGGAGTTTTTGCAACCGTTTTCACATTTGCGGGAGCGGTTTTGACTCCGGCCAGACGGATTACCGCATGTTCCGGATCGTTCTCGAACGCAAAACGGACCGGGAGGTCGCCGACTTCAGCATCGACGATTCCGGCGGAACCCGTGCGGTTGTCTGCTTCCATGTACAGCTCGTCGTTGAAAAAGCGTCCGAAAAGTTCGACGGGGTTCGCGACCTTGAAGGCGGATTTGCTCAGCATCCGTTCCACTTCGGCGGGGGAGCCGGTCAGATAGCGCGGTTCAAATCCGAGCGGAACCGTTCCGGCGGCGAGCGGGTTCCCGTAAAGGTCGAGAATCTGCGCGGAGCCCGCGCCGGGCATCCAAAGACTGCCCGAAGGACGCATGTCATACAGGAAGCCGAGCGCTTTTGTTCCGGATTTGTCCGTGAACATTCCGGCGCGGACGAGTGAACCGAGGTCGATTTTTCGGAAATTCACCATGTCGGTCAGCAGGAACGAAAGTGAATTCATCGCGGCCGCGAGCTGAGTCATGCCGCGCAGATTGACCATCCGGTCCGGAGTCTGAAAAAATGAGTCGACGGCGGGCGACGGCGAGGCTTTCACGCCATTGTAAATGCCGTCGAGGAAATGACGCAGCAGGTCGTTGGAATCGTAACGGCTGAAGTCGCGTCCATGATTGATCTGCTTGCGCCGCGCGGTCTGAATGTAATAAAGTTCGGTGCACCACATCGGTTTCGGTTTCGCAAGCGTGTTCTGAATGTTCCGGATGCACTGCGCATACAGTCCGCGCGCGCCGTGAATGTAGTCGAGTCCGCACGCATAGGGGTGAAACGCCACGCCGTCAAGCGTATCGACATAGTTCCGGTCGACGGCGTTGAGCTGGTCGCACCATTTGACGACGTTCATGCCGAAATCGCCCGTCACGCCGTTGCCGATCAGGAGGTTTTCCGGATTTTTCCGTTTCAGATAATCGTATGTGAACTTCTGATAATCAATGTAGTTTTTTGCCGGAACGCCAAACACGCCGGGTTCGTTGGTCATCTCCCAGCAGCGGACCTGTCCGCCCCAGGTTTTATAAACGAAATCAAGATATTTCGCATAGTAATCCATCGGGGGAAGAATCGAACCGGCGTTTTTGCGTTCGGACTGATGATAATACCGGAAGAGGTGTTCCGGCCATTGCGAACCGCGGATGTTCCCCGCAAGATACTTGTCCATCGTCGCCTGTCCGCCATGAATGACAAGTCCGCCCATGAGCACAAAAAGCGGTTCGATGTCATACTTTTTCAGCAGTTCCATCTGGAGTCCCAGGAGGGAGGCGGTGAACTTTCCGGCTTCGGGTTCGATAAGACGCCAGCGCGCCCAGACGCGCATCATGTTTGCTCCGGCGGCTTTCATCAGACGGAACTCGCGCTCGAAAGAATTTGTCATGATGCTGTAGTTTTCAACTCCCTCTTTTCCGGCGCGACCGATCGGGAAACCGCCCTCGTCGTTCATGCCGAGTCCCCAGCCGAACGAGCCGAACGGGTGTTTTACCGCGGGGCGCATGACCTGAACCGAAGTGTCGATTCCGCGCAGTTTCTTTCCCGCAATCATCAGTTCGGTCGTAAAGGAACCGAACTCGCGCAGAGCAAAAGATTTTTCCCCCGTATAGGTTCCGTCTTTTCCGCGTTTGAGCGTTATCGCCTCGATTGCCGCGGGGGAATCGTTGTATTCCCGCTTGAACACAAGTTTCGCTTCCAGCGTTTCACGGGCGTCGTTCAAACGCGCGCGGACGGTGTACGCGACGAGGTCCCCGCGCGAATAAAGCTGGTCGCCGCGGTCCGGAATGACGGAGTACTCCTCCGGAACAGGTGCGGGGACGGAGTCGACGTATTCAAAGCGGAAATTGTCAAGGCAGAGCGCATTGAGCGTGGTTCCGCTCGGGACGTAGGGAGCAAGCACCCAGATGTTGTAGCAATTGGTATACGCCTTGACTTTGAAGCGTTTCGAAAAGTGTTTCCATTCCGTTCCGGGACGGAAGGAGAAAGCTTTCAGCATGGGATAATAGTGGTCGCGATCCTGATCGGGAAACGCGCGGAAATCGATGGAATAGGCGCGGAGCGGCTGAAGCTTTCCGTTCTCGTCCGGCAGGACTTTGGCGTCGAAGGAGATTTCCACTTCGCCGTCGCGGGTCAGCATGAAATCGGCAAGCTCAAGCTGCCAGTGCGAAACGCCGGAATAACCCGGGATCATCAGCCCCTGCCCGTCCTTTCCCTCCCCGACGGTGACGGAGGTATAGATTTTATCGGGCGCAGCCTGAACAGTTTTGAGCGCGGCGCGGTTGACGCAGAGGAAGTATCCGGGCGCGCCTTTTCCGGGGATTCCGAGCTCCATTCCGGCGTTGCGGTTGAGGAGCTCCCCGGCGGGGAGCAGGAACGAAGCGGTGAGAAACGCAGAGCAGAGAAGATGTTTCATGACAGGCTCCTTTTCAGTCTTTGTTCGTCGCGAAATATTTCTCCCAGATTTGAGAGCCGCGCGAATTGTTGTTGAACGCGTTCAGTTCGGAAACGACATCGATCATTGCGGCGTGTCCGTCATAGAACTGCGCGGTTGAGATCGGAAGAGCGTCGTGTAGGGAAAGAGTGTAGATCTCGGTGGTCGCCGTATCATTAAAAAAAAAAAAAAA
>URNE01000082.1 GCA_900549045.1 uncultured bacterium
AGGCCTTCTCATCCCTCCGGCATTTTAACAGCAGTACGGAGGACGCACGAAAGATTTCATCGAGGATTCCGTCTGTTTCTCCGGGCCGCTCGCCGACGAGATGTTCCGCCGCGGCCTGCTTCGCTGCGGCCTCTTCTGCATGGGAACGGAACGACGCATTCTGCCGATAATCCGAGCAATCCAGAAAGCTTCTCTTCCCGCTCTGCTGGAGGCGTCCGCTCTGCTCGTCCAGCTTCTGCTTGCCCTTAACGGAGAACGTCGACCGGGGAATATGCCGACATGCAGACAGCATCTTTCCGCTCTGCTGACCCGTCTTGCAGAAACCGCGGAGCACGATTGGAGCGTGGATGAAATGGCAGAGTACCTGAACATCAGCACAAATTCACTTCGCAAACTTTTTCTCTCCGAGCGGGGAATGACGCCGAAGCACTACCTGGATCAGCTCTGGCTCCGCCGCGCAACGGATCTGCTTTGCGGAACAAACCGCCCGCTTCTGGAAATCGCACACCTCCTGCACTGCGCGGATCCGTATTATTTTTTCCGTCGTTTCCGCAAGCTTTCCGGCATTTCCCCCGCCCTGTACCGCCGGAAATTCCGGCGGGAAGCATGAATCGGAAAAAACATCGTGCATCGGTTCCCGCAAATGACGCATGGAAGCCGGAAGCAGGTTTTCATTCATTACGACGTCTTCCTCCGCCGCACGGCACGATCCCCGTCGATCCGTCACTCTTCATCCGCTTCACGGAAGAACGAACAGGCCACTCCGAAGCGGCAGCAGCGGCAGATCTCGGGAACTCCGCACTCGGGAAAATCAGCGAAGTAAACCACGCGCCCCGGACGGATTTTCGCCCGCATCATCGCGACGCTCCCGGCGATCAGCTCTTCTGCGCGGTCGGCGTTGCCGGAATACTCGAAACCCTTCCACTCCCCGCGCTCCGCCGCAAGAAATGTGCTGCAGGCGTTCTCTTCATGAAACAAGGTACGGATGTACCATGCGAAAATATCCGCGCACGCCTGAAAAATCGACGGTTCCGGCTCGCGGAAGGAAAGACGGAGTGAACAGCGCATTCCGGGCTCGCTCCAGAAAATGCCCGGGTTGCTCCAGATGCGGATTTCGCCAAACCAGGCTTCATAATCCGCATTCCGGTTGATCCGGTTCGGACGCTGGAAATGCAGGATGGCTGACGGATACTGCGTCGAAAAAGCGAATTCCAGCGCCTCCGCAAGATCATGGCGCGCTTTGCGGAACAGATCATCCGGCGGAAGTTCAAAATCGGGAAACGGTATGTAATCGGGCGATTCCGCCGCTTCACGCACGCGCTCCGTCATGCGCGCAAACAGGTGTTCTTCCAGCCGGCGCCGGAACGCCCGGGCGCGCATCGGTTCCGGAATGAAACGCACGCGGTCAAGAACGGCTTTCCATGCGGCATCCATCAGCTCGCCGAGCCACTCCGCGTAAAGTTTCGCCTTCTTCCCCCGGTAGATTGCGGAAATGACCGGATCCGCCCAGCCGTCCCAGCCGCCCTGCGCGGCGTAATAGTGCAGAAAATAGGCTCGCTCACAACGCAGAAAACGCAAATGACGCGTCAGAGACCAGGAAAACTCCGTTTCGGGGAACTCCGTCGAAAAATCAGACGCGGCGGAAACTTCGCGCCTGAAATCTCTCATCTCAGATAATCCTGCGGGAGGAAATAGAGACACCCCTGCTGCAGTTCCGGCGCGGCGAATCCCGGAAGACGCACGCGCAGCAGATGCGACGCCTCCGCATCCGCGCCGAACAGCAGGTTGAACAGGGAATTGTTGCGTTTGTAGCGGACGACTTTCAGAGAGCCCGGTTCACACTTCGCAAGCTCTTCCGCCTTCGCAACCGCCTCCGGCATCCGCCCGAGCTCATCGATCAGCCCAAGCTCCAAAGCGCGCGCACCGTGAAAGACCCGTCCGTCGCCAATCTCCGTCGCGCGGATTTTTTCAACCGGAATCTTGCGTCCGGCGGAAACGATCTTCACGAACTCAATGTAGCATTCATCAACCAGTGACTGTATCAGCGCGTTTTCCTCCTGCGTCTTCCCGCGGGTCACGCTGAGCAGATCCTTCATTTTTCCGGACTTGTAGACATCCGCCTGAACCCCGATCTTGTCGAGCAGACCTTTGACGTCGAAGGACGAAATAATCACACCGACGCTCCCGGTCAGCGTCATGCGGTTTGCGATGATCCAGTCGCAGCCCGCGGCCGCGTAATAACCGCCGCTCGCCGCCATCGAATTCATCAGCGCAATCACCGGCTTCGACTTTTTCGCCCGCAGAACCGCGGAGTAAATGTCGTCGGATGCGGTCACTTCGCCGCCCGGCGTATTGAGATTCAGAATAATCGCGCGGACCAAAGGATCCTTTGCGGCTTTCCGGATCTGCCTGCATATGGTTTCCGAATCGGCGTTTTCGCTGAACCCGCCCCCCGCATTGAGTATGATTCCGCGAATGTCAATCACGGCGATCTTGCCGCCCCTCTCCGATGCGGGACAGAGAACGGATTCCTCCGTATCGTCCTCGCTTTCCTGATCATCGGCGAAATTCGACAGAAAATTTCCGATCAGGCATGCCCCGGCAAGCAGCAGAATCAGTATTGCGACAAACGCCGCAAAACAGCCGAACAGACAGCCCGGACAGCCGCCTTTCTTCCTTTTCGCCTCGGGGAAAACCCGGTGCGGTCCGGTACGGGCTCGACCACTTCTGCATTTTCAGCCATCTCGCACCTCCCGGATCAGAAGGAAACGTGAACATCGCCGGAAATCATGCACGGCGGCGGAACGAGCAGACAACCCAGGGGTTCGGGAATCTCGCGGTTCCAGTCGCGGAACATCAGCGGATCCGTCGGCTCGCCCCACGGGTTGATGTCAACCACGATGACTTTGCGTTTGCAGGTGATGTATATGTCTATCGCAAGCGTATCAACCGGAAGAGAACTCCGGATCTCCTCGAAGAACATCTTCGCGACCTTCCAGTAGTCCTCCTGCCGGCGGATCAGACGGCGGAAATGACGCGTCAGAAAACGCTGGCTCATAGCGACGAGCTCGCCGTTTTTGACAAAGAGACGGAACTCGCGCGGAATGTCAAATTCGCGGAACTTGCGGATACAGACGCACTGGACGTCTCCCGCAGCGGCAAGAGCACGGATTTTTGCGCTGCCCGCAAGCGAATACCACGCGCTCTGCGCCGAAACGACGGCGCCGCGCTTGGATGAAAGAAAACGCGGGGAATCGGTCGGCGCGGCGAAATCGGTCGAAACGAAATGTCTGCCGCGGAACGGACGCATCGCCTCGGAAATCCGGCGGATGGCGGACTCCGCGCTGCGTCCGGCATACTCGCCGTTCGCAAGCGCGGTTATCTCCGGCTCGCGCAGAAACGCAAACGTCGCCGGAAGCGAACAGTGCGCAAACTGCGGATAATAATTCTGTACGCGGAACACATCTTTGGCGTCGGACATGGGAAGCCTCCTTGATTAATAGAAATCCTCATCATCGTCCGACGGCGGAGGCGGCGGATTCAGTTTGCGCTGAACCGCTCCGTACGCCAGCAGCTGATAAATGAAGAACAGAATGAAAAACAGCGTTTGAAAGCTGATAAACGGAACAAGCGACGACACCAGCGAAGCGAGAATCAACGGCGGAAACGCCGCATACGCCATCAGCGTCAGCATTCGCGGGAATTTCAGCGAATGCTCTCCGCGCGGAGCAAAAATGCTCTGCGCCCCCGCAAACAGCAGCGACGCCACCAGAGCGGTGAAGAAAAGCCCGGTGAACGCGGCAAAGCCGATGAATGCATTGTAAACCGCAAAGGCCGCCGCCGTCAGATTCGCAACGGGAATCGACGCGGACGGTTTATTCACGGCATCCGCCGCTCCGGAAAAATAATTCTTCTGAACGTATTCTTCTATCTCCTCCGCCGTCAGCGGCGCGGGGGAATCCATGAACGGCGCAAGCGAAAGAGCATTTGACGGGAACGGCATCGGGACCAGCATATACTTGCCCGGCTCGGGCTCCGTCGCCGACCACAGCAGGAACCCGCGCGGAGTCCAGACAATGCCCGTCCGCTCGCGCCAGTCGCCGATCCCTTTCAGCAGTTCCGCGGAATCCGGAAGATAATCCAGACGCAGCTGCCGGGTCAGAATGAAGGTCTTCCGCTCTTTTTCATGCTTCGCGGGAAGAACCGTTTTCTCCCCGACGACCACTGAACCGAAATAATCGGAAAGTGCGGCGGATATCACCGCGCGCTGTTCCTTCACCGCTGCAATCTGCAGAGCGGCAACGGCAAACGCCAGCAGAACGCTCAGCAGAAACAGATGAAATATCGCCCGCACCGGATTTCTGTTTATGAGATCCGGAAATGCGGACGGACCGGAGCAGACCGCTATTATCGTTCGGAAAAAGTGCATGAATTACTGCTTCACCCTGTTGATTTTAAAGTTGCGTTTGCCCGACTTGCGGATGATCTTCTCCAGCCCCGGACGAATCCCGTTCAAATCCTCGTCGCGCAGACGCTGAACGAAAACAATGCCGTCAAGATGGTCGTATTCGTGCTGAATCGCACGGGCGAGCAGACCGCCGCACTCCAGGCAGATCTCTCTTCCGTCCAGAAGCTGCGCCTTGAAAACAACCGTCGTCGGGCGCGTCACGGGAGCATAGAGTCCTGGGACGCTGAGACAGCCCTCGTCGAAATCCTCCAGTTCCTTGCCGAAGGAGACTATTTCCGGATTGACGAACGCCAGCGGCATTTTCGGCATCAGCTCCACCTCGCCGGGGGAGTTGCCGTAAACCGGATTGCCTTTCTCATCCTCGTCGGGATAAACATGAAGAACAAACATGCGGAGCGGAACGCCGACCTGCGGCGCGGCAAGGCCGATGCCGTTGTGCCTGTACATCGTCTCGACCATCTTTTCCGCAAGCCCGGCTACTTCGCCGTCAATCTTGCGGACAAGTTTCGCCTTTGTATTCAGGACGGAATCGCCGAGCAGGCGAACCGGCAGAGTCTTTTTCATTTTTTCAAACATCGTTCTGCTCCGTGTTGTGTCAGAGGCTCAGCGCACGCGCGATACGGACCGCGGACTCTTCGGCTCCGAGCAGTTCAATCGTTTCACAGATGCCCGCGCCGATCGTGCTGCCCGTGGAAGCGATGCGGAGCGGCTGCTTCAGCTTGTCCTGCTGAATGCCGTTCTCCGCCTCAATCGAGTGAATCAGATCGTCGATCGCCTGAACGGTGAGCGACGGAAGCGTCTTCACCTTCTCGCCGAATTCCGCAACAGCCTTGCGTACTGTATCATCACTGAGGAGCTTTTTCAAGCCCTTCGAATCATATTCCAGCGCATCCGCTTTGCGGAAGAAATAATTCCAGTGCGCAACGTCCGCAAACGTTTTCGTGCGCGAATGCATGAGATCCGCCACTTTGTCGAGAATCGGCGATCCGACGCCTTCGGGACACAGCTTCGCGATGAACGGAGCTATCTGCGCGCGGAAATCCGCGGGGTCCATCTCGGCGATGTAAGCGCCGTTCATGTTCGTCAGCTTCCTGATATCGAACTGTGCAGGCGAACAGAGAGCGCGTTCAATAGTGAACGCTTCAATCAGCTCTTCGCGGGACATTTTCTCGCGGTCGTCGCCCGGCGACCAGCCGAGGAGCGCAAGGTAGTTGAAAAGCGCCTGCGGAAGGAAGCCCTTCTCGCGGAAATCGCCGACGAACGCATCGCCGTCGCGCTTGCTGTACGGCTTGCCCGCGGCGTTCACGATCATCGGAAGATGCGCATACTGCGGAGGCGTGAAGCCCAGCGACTCGAACAGGAAGAGATGACGGTAGGTGTTCTCGACATGATCGTCGCCGCGAACGATGTGGGTGACGCGCTGCTGCATGTCGTCGTAGACGTTCGCAAGGTGGAAAACCGGGCTGCCGTCGCTGCGGACGATGATGAAATCCTTCATGCTGTCGAGAGGTTTTGCGAGATCGCCCTTCACAAGGTCATGGTAGAAGACTTCGCGGCGGATGAATTTCAGTTTTGCCGCTCCGGCGACAACCGTTTTCTCCTGCGGGTTCGCGGGGAGCTCCCTGATCGTCTCATCGTTCAGTTCAAAGAGAACGTTTCCGGAAGCGTCGGCGATCTTGCGATTTTTGAAACCCGCAAGCGACGCGGCGTTTTCCACGGATTTGCCTTTGTGGCTCAGCGTGTGGAACAGAACGCCCGCCTGATTGAGCGCGACTTCGGAATTCGGTTCGAGTTCAATTTCCGCGGGACCGACTTCGCGGACGAACGGCATGCCGTCGCAGCAATACGGGAGTTTGAAGAGCACGGGGGAGTGTTCCTCGCCCGGGTTCAGATGATAGGCATAACCGGTTTCAATCAGTTTCTTCGCAGCTTCTTTGTGCTTCTCGCTCTGCTTGGTCTGATACATGATCTCTTCGTCGTAATCAAGACCGAGCCACTGCATGCATTCAAGAAGCTTGTCGATCGCTTCCTGAGTCGAACGTTCGAGGTCGGTATCCTCAATGCGCAGCAGAAAGGTCCCCTTGCAGTGACGGGTCGCCAGCCAGTTGAAGATGGCGGTCCGGATGTTGCCGATGTGCACCTGTCCGGTCGGGGACGGCGCGAAGCGTGCTCTGAAATCCATTTTTTACACTCCTGTAAACAAACAACTTTGCCGGGACGGAACGCCTCGGCAAAGCATGATTAAAATATGCTGTTTCAAAGGTCAGCGGAGATTGACCGCGGCCTCAAACTGGGCTTTCGCCTGATTCAGTTTGACCACAGCGGAAACCATGTTCATTTCCGCATTGAGGAGGTCCTTCTAGGCTTCGTTCAGACGGGTCAGTTCCGCATTTCCGGCCTTGTATTCCTCTTCCACGAGATCGCGGGTCTGTTTCGTCAGCTCGAACGTCTTCTGGAACAGCTTCACCTGCTTGAGGTAGGTGATGTAGTTGTCGTAAGCGGAGCGGACGTCCGTAATCACGGAAATCCAGAGTTCCGCAAGCGAATATTCCGCCTGTGCCAGTGCCGCCTGGGAAGCGCGGGCGTTGAAGTACGTCGTGCCGCCCTCAAACAGATTCCAGGATGCGGAAAGACCGTAGCTGAACGTTCCGACATTCTTCTGGCTCTTCGAACTGTCTCTGCCAAAGTAGCCGTCGAGATAGCGTGTGATGCCGCGCTGATGTCCGTACGAAAGCGAATAGTCGGCGGAGACGGACGGTCCGAATGCGCAGAGGCTGGACCAGTAGGAGAACTTCGCGGACTCCACCGTCTCACGGTAAGCGCGGAGATCGGGACGGTTTGCAAGCGCGGTGTCGAGGAAAACCGAAACGTCCGGAAGGACTTCACCCTCCGCGGAAGGCATCTCCGGGAAGGAAACGTCGTCCGGAATCGTGCCGTCGGCAAGACCGAGCAGAGCGGCGAGCGTGTATTTGTTGGCCGCATAGCTGTACTGCGCGGAAATCAGGTCGCTCTCGCCGTTGTTGTAACGGATTTTGAAGTTCAGAACGTCGCTGAGCGGAACCGCGCCCGCCTCGAACTTCAGCTGAGTGTCCTTGAGCAGATCCGCGCTGTAGTTCATATCCGCAATCGCGATACGCTGCTGGGCGGCGGCAAGCTGAACGTCATTGTAAGCATAAGCGACGGCGCGGAGCAGGAGACGGCGCGCATCGTCCTCTTCCGCGACGGAAGCCTTCCACGAATGACGGGCGGAAAGCATGTTCATCTCGCGGACGAAGCTGTCGAACAACAGCCACTGTCCGGAAACGCCGATATTGAACGAATCGTTCTGGGAGCGCGTGCGGTTGGCGGCGTTGTACGGCTGAACAGCGTAGTTGCGGGAGAACTGCTGTCCGAGCGACATGCCGATTCCGACCGTCGGATAGTAAGACGCAAAGCTCTGGTAGTATCTGGCGCGCGCGGCCGCGATGGCAAAATATTTCGTCTTGAACGTCGGGTTGTTGTTCAGCGCGATATTCTGAGCCTGTTCAAGCGTGAGCGTGCGGATGTTGTTCGGAAGCAGAACCTTCTCTTCCGGTTTCAGCGTCGTATAGCTGTTCTTCGTCGCCGCCTCGAACGGCTTCCTGTAGGAAGCGCATCCGGCGAACAGAACGGAGGAGACAGCCGCGGTCAAAAACAAGTATACAAGTCTCGGTTTCATAAGCGTTATTCACCTTAAGTTTTGTTCTCTTCTCTTCATAACCTTGTAATTTACACGCACTTCATGAAATCTGCAAATCAAAAAACAATATTTTCCTCAAAAAAAGCAAAAAATTTAGCCATCTAAACAGTTTAGATAAAAGAACATATCCGTAAAACAGCCGTGAA
>URNE01000083.1 GCA_900549045.1 uncultured bacterium
CAATCGATATGACCCACGGGCCGGTCACAGGCTTGGCGGAGTCGACCATCGGCGCGCCTCCTTCTCGGTAAAGCCATCGTAGTTGACGTTTTTCATAGCATTCAGTGCAGGCGGGAGGAGGGCCATGACGCCGATTATCCCGAAGGCGACGACTCCTATTGCTAAGACGATCTCTACCATGTTGAAGCTGTGGCGTATCTTTCGCATGTCCGTTCTCCTAAAACTTGCTCTAATATATCATATACAACAACTTTTTAAAATTTCCAGTCCCAAATGAAAAAAAAACGGAAAAAAGTGTCGCGCCTGCGGCGCTTGAGAGTGTCGGCTTCGCCTCGGCAAGTGTCGCTTCGCTCGAAAGTGTCGGCGCAGAGCGCCTCGGCAAGTGTCGCTGCGCTCGAAAGGGCCGAGCTGTCGCTGTTGATGCGGCTCCGCCGCGGAAGACAGATTGCGCGCCTGCGGCGCTTAGAAGGGGAAGGCGCAGGTGCGGCGAGGAGAGACTCAAAGGAACAATATATCGTTGAACTTGTGACGGGGCGCGGAAGGGGCGTTGCTTAAGCGCCGCAGGCGCGCAATCGGAAGCTCAATATTCAACAGCGCTCCGCGCTCGGCCCTTTCGAGCGGCTATCGGCCGCGACACTTGCAAAGGCGAAGCCGACACTTTCGAGCGCTCTGCGACCGCGACACTTGCCGAGCCCCAAAGGGGCGACACTTTTTCTCCGTTCGCGCTTGATTTTTTAAAAACAGGCACTATCCTATTCTCCATGGAGAAACATTATGAGACTGCTTGTTTACAATATCGCGTACGGAACCGGAACCGCCGGCGGAATCGGAACCGTCTTCACCGCTCACCGCTATCTGCATACGCGCATGGAATATCTGAACCGGATCATCGATTTCATCGACCGGAGCGATGCGGACGTCGTGGGACTCGTCGAGATCGACACAGGGTCGTTCCGGACCGGATTCGTTAATCAGGCGGCGCTCGTGGCGAAGCGGCTCAAGCATTATTCGCTCTGCGGGGTGAAGTACGGGCTCAGCTCCATCGGGCGCCGGATCCCCATTCTCCGCAAGCAGGGGAATGCATTTTTCACGCGTCTCGACGCCGCCGATGAGAATGTCTACTATTTTCCCGTCGGATTCAAAAAACTGATTCTGGAACTGCACATCGGGGGGATCCGTTTTTTTCTCGTGCATCTTGCGCTCGGTCACAAAACGCGCGCGGCGCAGCTTGATTATCTGATGAAAATCGCCGCCATCAATCCGGAGCCGGTTGTCATTGCCGGCGATTTCAACGCCTTCGAGGGCTCGGACGAGGTCGAAAAGCTCATGCGGACGCTCGATCTTTACGATCCGAACACGAAAGGTCTGCCGACGTATCCCGCAGGGAATCCGAAACTGCGTCTGGATTTTGTATTATGCTCCAAATCGATCCGAGCCGAGCGTTTCAGCGTTCCGGACGTGGAGTTTTCCGATCATCTGCCGATCGTGTTCGATTTTGAATACTGAACCGCCGGTTCCCGCAGAAACCGGCGGCGTGATGTGTGTTATTCGGCGGATTCCGCCATCCGGTTGCCCTGTGCGGCGTCCTTTTCCTCTTGAGAGAGAGGGAAGCGTCCCTCGTTGACGCCGTTGTGGAGGTAATGCCAGAGAGGATTGAGTCCAGCCTGACGGACGTCGGGATTGGCGTCAAGGTAGTAGTTCGAATCGAAGCGCGGCGAGGGGTTGAATCCGTGAAACGCGCCCCAGAAGTAGTAATGCTTGAGGGGATTGAGTCCGCTGATCCGGACGGTAGGGTATGTGGTGAGGTACCAGAGCGGATCGAACCAGCCTGATTTCGAGATGAGATCCATCTGTGCGCGGAAGTCGTAGAGGTTGGGGGCTTCCTCGTATTTTTCGGGCTGGACTTCGATGTGTTCGCCGAGGACGTGGATTTTGTCGAGGTCGGTGCATTTTTCGAGAACGATGTTGAATTCGTTGTCGAGATCCGGCTCGAAGTGGCAGTCGATGACGGAGAATGGGAAGTAGCGGAGGCGGATCAGGGGCTTGATGATTCTGTCGATGAAGTTCTCGTAATTGAAAATATGGTGGTGGTGAACGAAGTTGTAGCGCTGGTTCTCGATGTCGCTCCAGTAGACGTTGAGTTTTTCCGTGTGGTAGATGAGAGAGTCGAGGATATGTTCTGCTGCGTCGACGGTGCCGTGGTCTTCGTGGTCGACGATGAGGTGACCTGCGGAGGTTTCGGGGCGGTTGTAGTCGAAAGTGAAGCGGCGGTCTGGGATGGCGAGGAAGAATTTACCGCCGTCGTTGAGGCATTTGCAGACGGCTTTGAAGAAGCCGATGAAGTCGGGAATGTGTTCGACGACGTGGTTTGCGATAAAGTAATCGAACTTGTTGTCTCCGAGGACTTCGGAGAGAGAGCGTGTGCGGGCGACGAAATCGACGTCGACGAAGGTTCGTCCGGGGTAGAATTCCTGGAAGTGTTCGATGAGGGTTTCTTTCGGGAAGATGTCATAGTACTTGACGTTCGCTTCGCTTTTCTGGAGAAGGGGAGCGCAGAGGGCGCCGATTTCGAGTCCGGCTTTTTCGGCAAAATCCGGGACGTTTTTCATGAATACTTGACGGCGGATGACGTCGCGTTTCGCGTCTTTTTTCGGGTCGCTCATGGTTGATTACCTCTTTTTGGCTGTTATTTTGATGTTTCCTGTCGGCTAGTTTGAGAAGAGACTTATCATGTGAACGGTTTCGTTGATCTGCGGCTGCGACATGTAGTAGCAGATGTTTTTCTTGAGGAAGGGGAAGCCGAGAACCAGGAAGTCCTGTGGGCGGCAGTAGATGGCGTTGTATTCCGGCGTGATGCGGTCGACGTTCTGGAGGCGAGCGGCGGTGCGCAGATAGGCATCTGAAATCAGGCCGTCCTCTTCGAGTTTCCGGGTGAGCTGGGTTTCGTATTTCGCAACGACATCGGGGAGGGTCGCCTCTTCCTTGACGCTTGCCCAGAAGTCGTGAAAGGCTTTCGAGTCGATGGCCTTGCGGCGGAAGACAAGGAAATAGCTCTGGATGTGGCGGGGGATGACGCCGCCGGGGAGATACTTCGCCTCTTCGCGTTTCGGGTTATGGGTTTCGGGGAATTCGGTCATGCCCCAGAAATCGGCGTTGCTCCGTTCCATTCTGCCGAAAATGCGGTCGAAGGAATGGAAGGGGCCGATGATGCTGTTGTTCAGCAGAACCAGTTCGTCATAGTTGTCGAGAGGCGTTGAGTTGAGAGCCGCTTTCCAGGCGCAGAAGTCATAGCCCGTGTTGTTGCGGACCATGACATCTTTGGCAAAGGCGAGGACTTTTCGGGTTGCGTGGCTGCTGAGTCCGGAATTGGAGATGACGATGATTTCGGATGATTTGGCGAGTTCTTTGAGCAGATAAAGATCTGTGTCGGAGATGGTCTTGTCCGCCTGATAATGGACGAAGAGAGCAAGGCGGCGCACCTTTTTCGTCTCTTTCGCCGCCGGCGGGATGGGCGAGAGAGGTGAATCCGGTTCCTTCCGCGACGTATTTCCAGATACGTTCCGTTGCATGAGCGAGCGTATCGGAAATCTGACCGTTTTCCGATTCGAAGTCTTTCTGGTTGATGATGCCGTTCCGGAAAAGCGGTTCAATGGCTTTGGTCCGAGCCCAGAACATTTGACCGACGGGGAAGAGGGGGCGTTCCGGAAACTGAACCTGGAGTCCCATTGCTGCGAGAAGCTGTTCGCAGCGTTCGCGGTTTTTCTCCCAGTGCATGTAGTGACGCATTCCCGGGTGGGGGCAGGGGAAGCAGAGACCGAGCCGGGCGTCGCGGGAGAAACGCCGGAAGATTGTTTTGACATTGTCTTCCGAGCCGAGAAGCTGATCAAGGAGATAATGCCGCCATTCGTCGCCCCAATTTACCGTAACGGATTTTTTCGTGTGGAAATGACCGATAAAGTCATACTTGGCGATCTTGTCGGAACAAGCTGCGAAGAATGGAGCGACATCGCGTCCGCAGTTCGGGGTGACCGTGACATGGCATTTCGAACAGGTGCGGAGGGGGTGGGCTTTGAGAATCTTCTTGATTTCTGCGCTCTTCTTCCGCGTATCGGTTGTGATCTCGCAGTCGTATTCAAACGGGATGTTGTTGAAATGCCGGATAAATTCCTCCATGAGATCGGGATAGAACGCGTGGAGGTGAATCAGAATTTTTCCCGGGGATTCGATTTCTCCGCGGTAAAGGGTGAGTATCTGATAGTCACCGCGCGCGGGAAGGTCGCAGAGGGCGCGGGTCGTGGTGTTGATGCTGGCGTAGCCGAAGCGTTCATCCGGTTCCAGATAGGTCCCTTCCGCCCATTCGTTCCAGGCGTTGATGAAGATGAAGCGTTCATTTTCCGGGAAATTCTTCTTTGTGTATTCGATGTTTTTCCGGAGCCAGAAATGGTAGGAATCGAGAGAGAAATACTGCCAGATGGAGTAGCCCTCGGCGCGGCGCGCGGAGTTGTCCCATCCGAGCATGGCGCAACGGTAGTACGGATAGGGCGAGCGGTCCGCCATCGTCGTGTTGTTGCGGACGTCTTCAATGATTTTCGCGTAGTTGTAATAGAAGCCGTCCTCTTTGTATGGTTTGAAGACCGAAGGCTGGATCAGTTCGAGGCTTGCGACCATGTGCGGCGGGAACTCGACTTCGCGGTCAACCTCGAGCGGTTTTTTGAATTCATCGGTCCGGATGAAGGTGCGACAGGACCAGATCTGAATTTCTCCGACGCCGTTTTTGCGGCACCAGTCGCGCCAGAGGGCGAAGGTTTTGTTCGGGGACGGCAGGATTTTTGCGTGATAGATGAGAATGACCGGCTTTCCGTTGCAGCGGACGTAGCGCGGGTCCGTGATGTATTTTTTCAGATCCTGAATGAAACGGATGTCGTTTTCTTCGGAGTAGTTCTGCTGAATGAGAACCGACTTTTCCTGTCCGTCCCAGGTGCGGGTCCAGTTTTCGTTCGCCCAGCAGAGACAGAATTTGAGTTTGATTTCGGGATGACTGACAAGAAGTTCGAGCGGTTTTTCCATGAGTTTTTTGCCGTCGAACCAGTAGTAGTACATGCAGAACGCTTCGATTCCGTGGGCTTTGGCGAGAGCGGCCTGGCGTTTGAGCGTTTCCTCTTGCGAGAGGTCGTAATACCCGATATCCTTGTGCGGCGTGCGCGGCTGATAGTGTCCGGGGAAGCGCGGTTTCGCCTTCCGGGTATTGGTCCATTCGGTGAAACCTTTGCCCCACCATTCGTCGTTTTCCGGGAAGGTGTGATATTGGGGCAGATAAAAGGCGATGGCGCGGACTTCCGGTTCCAGACGGGGAAACCGCTCATCGTCCTGATAGATGGAACCATAGACTCCGGGTTCGAGCATGGAATCGGGAAGAGCAAGCGTGAGCGGAGTTTTGGTTCCCGCCATTTTTTTTACGGAGCGGGTTGCCTGATGCATCAGCGCGCTGAGCAGGACGGCTGCTTTGCGTTTCGGGGTGCTCTGGCTTGCAGCGTCCTTGAGAAGCCGGTCGTCGATGACTGTTTTGAGTTCAAGCAGGATGGCCCGGTTGAATGTGAGAATTCCGCGCAGGTAGTGGAGCGTGCGGGCTGCGCCCCAGGCGCGGGAGTTCAGAATCTGGAGCAGATAGAGCCTGTCGTGTTCCATTTGGCGGCGAAGCGACTTGCATTCGTTCGTCTGTCTGTCTGCGGTCTGTTTTTCCTGTGCGACGGCGTGCTTGAGAGTGTTGATTTCCTGCTGCATGCGGATCATTTTCTGTTCCAGTCCGTCGCAGTAAGTCTGGAGTTCGGTGAGGGCGATGTTCTGAAAGTCGTTTCCGGTTGCCTGTTCGGGGACCGGCAGAGTCTGCCCGTGCAGAGAATCGGGCATGATCGCCCGGTCGAAAATTCTTAAGAGTTCCTCATCCTGAAAGTTCATGCTATTTACACTCTCTGATAGTGATTGAACGCATAGGCAGACCGATCAGGACGCCCTGAAGCGGGAGACCCGATTGAACTTGGAATTGCAAAGCGTTGTGGTTCCAGATTTGTATGCGATGTTCGTCGAGTTTGCCGGTGGAAACCGCGATTCCGATGGAATAGTTTCCGTTGGCAAGGCGCGGCAGAACGAAGTTGAAGACCGTTTCCATGACTCCGCCTTCGGAAAGCTGGGGGATTGAGTCCGGGGCTCCGGTATCGCCGAAAAGATTCTGGCCGTCCGGGGCATGGACGATGAATCCGATTGCCGGGAGAGTCAGCGGTCTGAGGGCTCGCGCCCGGATTGCAAGGCGGACGGATTCTCCGCCGCGGACCGTTTGCAGCGGAGCGCCGTCTCCGGCAAGGAATTCGACGGATTCAATGACCGCGCCGCCTTCGCCGAAGGCGCGCCCGTCGGCGTTGAACGGCTGGAGAATCAGCTCCTGTCCGGGACGGCAGTCTTCGGGAATGTCGGCGTTTTCCGTGCCGTGAACTTCCACATTCTGCTTCTCTCCGTAGCAGAGTTCGAGATAGCGTTCGGAAATGACGCGCGGGGAACCGTCGGCGATCAGATGCCCGTGATCCATCAAAATCGCGCGGCTGCAGAGCATGGTGATGATATTGACGTCATGGCTGACGAGCAGAACCGTGCGGGAGCGGATGTATCCGCGGAGGAATGCGATGCATTTCTGGGCGAAGCGGGCGTCGCCGACAGCGAACACCTCGTCGAGCAGGAGAATGTCGGTTTCCAGTTTGATGCAGGCGGAGAATGCAAGGCGCATCACCATGCCGGTCGAATAGGTGGAAACCGGTTGATCGATGAACTCGCCGATTTCCGAGAATTCGATGATTTCGGCGAGCTGTTCATCGATCTGTTTCTTTGTCAGGCCGCGGATGCAGCCGGCGGTGTAGATGTTTTCGCGTCCGGTTTCTGTCGCATTGATCCAACTGCCGAGTTCGAGCAGGGAGGCGATTTTCCCGTCCGCCCAGATTTGTCCGGAAGTGGGGTGGACGGTTCCGGCGATCATCTGCAGAAGAGTGCTTTTTCCACTTCCGTTCACGCCCATGATGCCGAGGCATTCGCCGCGCCGGACTTGGAGCGAGAGCGGGTGCACCGCCGTATAACGGCGGTTTTTGAAACGGTATGGAAAGAGAAGGTTGCAGAACATCTCGCGGCGCGTGGAGGAGCAGGGATATTCCTTCGAGACATTCTCCAGCATGAGAATCAGATCAGACGACATCGGCAAAGCGCCTCCTCATCGCGGAGAAGAAGCAGTATCCCGCCTGGAATACCGCGATGCCAATGAGGTAATAGAGGAAAATCTGCGTCCAGTCCGGCGGCAGTCCCTTGAGGAAGATGTTGCGGATGTTGACGACGGCCGGAGTGAGCGGATTCAGCTTGAGAAGAGGGTGGAAGGATTCGGGAATCATTTTGAGACTGTAGAAGATCGGGGTCGAGAAAAAGAGAAGGAGCATGAGAATGCCCATCAGATTCCCGAGGTCGCGGAAGAAAAGTCCGAGCGCAGCCGAGATCCAGGAACAGCCGATCGTCAGAAGCAGGAACGGCAGAACAACCAGCGGGAATGCCAGCAGGGAGAGCCAGGAGAAACCTCCGCCTGAAATGACGGAAAACACTCCGAGCAGCAGCAGAATCACCGTCGAAACCAGCATGTTGGCGCAGGCGAGACTCACAGGCAGGAGCAACAGCGGAAACGGGCAGCGTTTGATGGAGCCGGCACGCGAAACCAGAAGATTCAGGCTTCCCATGACGCTTTCACTGAATGCGGAAAAAACGGTGATTCCCGCATAGACTGCGAGACCGAAGCTCCATTTGGAGGAGAGTTCCGTTTCCGGCCAGCGCAGCTTGAAGACGTAGCTGAACATGTAGACGTAGATCAGCAGAACGCAGACCGGCGGAATGAAGAGCCAGAGAACTCCGAGCAGACTGTGACGGAATTTCGCCGTCAGATTGTTGCGGAAAAGCATCCCGAACAGCGTACGCTGTTTCAGAACCTCTTTCAGAGGCTCTGAAGGATTCAACCCTTTTCTCCATTGAAACTTTGGAGAGATCTGATACATGTTTCCAGCTTTGTTCCTTTATGCGCTTTGGGCGTTATGCAATGACGGCCCATTTCATATCAACGCCGCGTCCCAGCTCATGCCATTTCGACATATTGCCGCCATCGTACCAGCCAAGCATTCCGGTGGAGTATTGGCGGACGAGCAGATCGTCTTTTCCGTCGCCGTTGTAGTCTCCCGCTCCACAGATGAACCAGTCTTTCGCGTTAAGCTGTCCGAGGCTGGGG
>URNE01000084.1 GCA_900549045.1 uncultured bacterium
AACAACGCCATGAAAACAAACTCACCTGCCGCAAAGCATTTCATCCTCCGTCCTCCCCGCCTGAAACGGAAACTCGGAATGTTCACGCTCATAGAGCTCCTGGTCGTAATTGCAATTATTGCAATACTTGCAGGAATGCTTCTGCCAGCGCTGAACGCGGCCCGCAAAAAGGCACAGGGAGTCACCTGCATCAACAATCTCAAACAGAACGGTCTCGGATTCAATTTTTACTCAAACGACAACGACGGCTGGTGTATTATATTCAACACCAAAGCCGGCAGCAGGATTACCGGTCAGCCTGCATATTGGCACGATCCTATTTACAGCGGACCGATCAATCCATGGGTAAGCGGACTGGCCTCCGACAATTACATGAAACGTTATATCGAAAACTTTTCGACAGCAGTCTGTCCTTCGGCGCAAGTTCATGAAGGAGGAATCGGTCTTGCAAACAGCATAAACCGCCGAGCCTATACCTACGCAGGAAACATGAACTGGAATCATTTCAAAACAGAGCCGGAAACAGAATTTTTCAAACTTGCTGACGTTCCCAGATTTGAACGGCTGAAAAACCACAAAATTTACCTTCTCGGGGAAAGCATGCCGGATCTGAATCATCCGAATCAGCAATCTTATGTTCTGCGCGGCGGACGGAACGGAACCGGCTGGGGCCCCGCGACCTATATGGCACTGCGCCACAGCAGACGCGGAAACTTTCTGCACAGCGACGGTCATGTGGAAAGCGCCGGAAAAGCCGCGGGCTATCAGTATTACGACCACAAACTTGAATATATCATCGACACATTCTAATAGAAAGGACATTCAGGATGAACAAACTTCAATTGATTCTGGCAACCGGGCTTGCGGCATACGCCAGTCTCTGCGGAATGGACAACGCGGCTTTTGATAAAAATGTTGAAGCCCTGAGTCAGCGCGCGGAAGCTCTTCAGAGCTCCGCGGAAAAGCTCCGGCGGAGAGATCCCGATTTTGCAAAATGGGTCACCTGCCAGCAGGAAATCTTCAAGAGCTTTGAAAAAGCCGCAAACTTCGATTTCTCCTACGAACAGAAACGCCTGCCGACGACGCTTTCCGACTGGGAGACTCTGCTCTCACGCATGGAAAAAGAATGTTCTGTCTTCTCCGCCATGCCGTATCCCGCCGATTTCAAGGAGGCGTTAAACGTCCGGGACTTCGGAGCTAAAGGCGATGGAGTCTCCGATGACGCCCCCGCAATCCGCAAAGCTCTCGAAACGGCGAATACAGGAAAAATCCGCCGGGTCTTCATTCCTGCCGGACGCTATTTTCTCAAGGCGCTTCCCGGGGATCCGAAGCTCTGCGTCTTTGACCTGAAACGATACAAAAACGTTTTCATCGGCGGAGAAAAAGGAACGGTGCTCATCACCGAAACCGCCCGCGGTCCGCTGTTCCGTCTGAACGAATGCGACAATGTCCGCATTTCCGGATTTCACAAAACCAGCGCAAAAACATTTTACACGACTGGTCTCATCACAGATATTCAAGCGCCGAACCGGATTGAGGCAAAAATCGACGACGGCTGCATCAGTCCGCTCGATCCGATGTTCAGACAGAGCGACGGCAAAGGTCTGATCCGCTTCTGCTCCGGAGAAATGAACGGAAACACCCCCAAATACTACGGCGTCGCCGGAAGTCTTCCTCCCTTCTGGAATATCCGTGTCACACAGAAAAGCGGAAACACCTATGTTTTTGAATTTCCCGGCAAATTCGACCTGGAGAAAACCAGGCGGACCATGACCGGGCAGCGTCTCATCTATTTTGCCCGCGACCACCGGGCGGTCTTCGAATTGCATGATTCCGCCCGCTGCCGTCTTGAAAACATCTCCCTTGATTCCGCCTCCGGAATAACAATCAGTCAGAGAAACAGTTCCGCGACCTTTGTCGTCAACTTCAAAACGAAAGCGCCGGAAAACGCAAAAGTCGCAATTGCAACGGGAGCCGACGCCTTCATCGGTCTCGGAAGTTCTCTCGGCGGCTATGTCGCCGACTGCGATTTCCGGAATCACGGTGATGACTTCATCAACATCTTCAGCTTCGTCAAACCGGTTGTCATGCAGGAAAACAACATCATCTATCTTCCGGATGAACTTTCCGCCGATATGCTGGCGCACCTCAAGCGTCTGGATGTGATCCGCCACAGCAAAGGAGTATTCTACACAAATGAACGCTATTACGTGCGCTCCGTCAAGAAAGTTCAGAAAAAGCAGGGGCCGCTCTACATCGATATAAAGAATTCGCGTCCGGGAAATGTAAAAACAATCACTGCACCGGAAACGGAAATCACGCTTCTGCGCGTTGAGCTCGACCGGGCGCCGGAACAGCTCGTCACCACTCTCCCCTTCCTCGACATCAACGGAATCCATGTTCTCCGCGCATACAAAAAACAGAAATTCGACATGGTGCATTTCCCCGATTTTGAATCGCCAGGCCAGGTCTTCGCGAACAACCGTTTTGCAGACGGATTCTCCCGCGTGCTCCACATCGGTTCCGCAAGTCTCGCCGTCGGAAATGAGTTTCATAACATTCACCCCCTCTTCTCCTTCCTCCGCGGTGCGGCATGGAACGACTTCATCAGCTGGTGGGGCGAAAGCTATTATCCGCGTTACATCACCTACAAAAACAACCGGATCAGAACGCTCGACGCTCGCCTCTTCAACATGGCGGACACCCGTTACAATCCGCAGGACCGTTCCACCTGGGCGGCGCATTTCTTCGCTGAAGACAACACGATTGAGTTCATGCGTTATGCTCCGGACGCCGGACAGCCCCTTTTCTGGCTCCGAGGAGTCGATGATGTTCAGATTCTGAACAACAGAATCAAGGCGGACGGTCCCCGCGGCAGATGCCGGATTCTCCAGAACTGCCGCTTGAAGTTCGATGGCAACGAAATCGATTCAAGATTCGCTCCCGAAGAAATTCATGAAAACGTGCAGCTCTTCAAGTAACGCAACGGGGATTTGATGAATATGAAAAAGTGGAACGGAGTCTGGATCAACACCGGAAAGACTATGCTGACGCCTTCACCCGAAGTCGGCAGAGCGCCTTATCTGCGCAAGACATTCAGCTGTTCGTCAAATCCCCGCAAAGCCACAGTCTCTCTCTGCGGTCTCGGCTGGCACGAACTCTATGTCAACGGAAAAAAGGCCGACGACCGGGTTCTTGCGCCGGCCGTCACACAGTATGACAAGCGCGTTTCCTATATCGACTATGATGTAACCGGGCTTCTGAAGCCGGGAAAAAACGCTGTTGCGGTTCTCCTCGGCAACGGTTGGTACAACTGCCATACAGCCGAGGTCTGGAGTTTTGACAAAGCTCCGTGGAGAGACTGGCCGAAGCTGATCTGCGACATTTTCATCGACGGTCAGCTCGCGGCAAAATCCGATTCCTCCTGGAAATTCCATGACAGCCCTGTCACCTTTGACGCTCTGCGGAACGGGGAACATTATGACGCGCGTCTGGAAATTCCCGGGTTTGCCGATGCGGATTTTGATGATTCCGCATGGCAAAACGCCGTTCAATGCCCCCCACCGGGCGGACTGCTATGCGAAGAGGATGAACTTCCATGCAGAATCATGAAGGAGTATCAGCCCGTGAAAGAGACCTTCATCTTCGCGCATCAGACAGTGTACGACTTCGGAACCAATCTCACCGGATGGTGCGAAATTCAGGTCAGAGGCTCCGCCGGCGACCGGGTGATTCTTGAACATGCGGAACAGGTCTATCCGAACGGGAACATCTGTCAGGAATTGAACAGCGCCTGCATCAAAAAAGACGGATTTCAGATGGACATCTACACCTTGAAAGGCGAAGGGCTTGAAACGTTTCATCCTCACTTCACCTACCACGGTTTCCGTTATGCGCGTGTCCAATTTGATTTCCCCTCCGGAAACAAACCGCAGATTGCCTCCATCAAAGCGCAGTTCATCCATAACGATTTTCCTTCCGCCGGAAGCTTTGACTCCTCCGATGAGACATTGAACAGGCTTCAGCAGATCACCCGGCAGACCTATCTCTGCAATTTCACCGGCATTCCGACGGATTGCCCGCACCGTGAAAAAAACGGCTGGACCGGCGATGCGCAGCTTGCATGCGAAACGGGATTGTGGAATTTCAATTCCAAATCCGGATATCTTCATTTCCTCCGGATTCTCGCGGATGCGCAGCGTCCCAACGGTCAATTGCCCGGCATCGCGCCAACCGGAGGATGGGGATACAACAAAGCGAACGGTCCGGCATGGGACAGCATGCTTTTCGAGGGAGTCTGGCAGCTCTATCTTTTTTACGGCGACGCGGAACCGGCACGCGAACTCTACGGCAACATGAAACGCTATATCTCCTATTGCGAAATGCAGGCAAACGAGAATCTTGTCGGCTTCGGACTCGGCGACTGGTGTCATCCGGACATGCTGCGCACCGCTCCGGCGGAACTGACATCAAGCGGATTCTATTATCAGGACACCCTCCGGCTTGCAAAGTTCGCCGGACTCTTCGGCAAACTCGACGACGCTCGCCATTATGCGGCACTCGCAGAAGCAATCCGGCAGAGTTTCAACCGGAAATTCTACAAGGGAAACGGCATTTACGCGGACGGCTGCATGACGTCGCTCGCAACGCCTCTCTATTTCGGTCTCGCGGAACAGGATCATGCACTGACCGCCCAAAGACTTGCGGAAACAGTGGAGGCGAACGGCGGCAGAATCGATTTCGGCATTCTCGGCGCCAAATTCGTACCCCGCGTTCTTGCTGAATACGGCTATGCGGAAACGGCATTCGAACTCATCACTCAGCCGGAGTTCCCGGGGTGGGGCTTCTGGGTAAAATCCGGAGCGACGACGCTGTGGGAACACTGGAACGGAATGTATTCACAAAACCACATCATGTTCGGCGACATTTCCGCCTGGATGTTCCGGTATCCTGCCGGCGCAGCCCCCGCCTTCGACGCCCCCGGATTCCGCCGTTTCACGGTTAAGCCATGTTTTATTCCGCAGCTGAACCATGTCCGTATGACGCATAACACGCCATACGGAGAACTGCGCATCGCATGGGAACGCACCCGCGGCGGAATTCGCGGACACATTCAAATACCGGACGGCTGTTCCGCTGAACTGCACCTGCCCGGGCAAGTACAGCAAAACATACGGGAACCTTTTCAGTTTTCTCTTGCGGAAACATCGTTTTGAGTGTTTTTCCATCCCCTCCTTGACTTTTCGCGGAAACGGTGCTAACTTGTCCGCAAACATAAAGGAGGCTGCATGGAAACCTTTTCCTCGATCCTGATTCTTTTTTTCCTCGTCATGGATCCGCTCGGAAACCTGCCGGTATTCATAACGACTTTGGAAAACCTGCCGCCGAAACGGTACGGCGCCGTTGTTCTCAGAGAATCGCTGATCGCTCTCGGAGTTCTGCTGCTGTTCTTCTTCTGCGGAGGAAAAATACTCGAATTCTTCCACATCTCAAAAGCGTCGCTCGAGCTTTCAGGTGGAATCATTCTCTTCCTCATCGCAATCAAGCTTATCTTCTCGACGCCCGCCGAGCAGATGCAGAGACAAAACAATCCGGCGCATGAACCGTTCATCGTGCCGCTCGCGATTCCGCTGTTTGCGGGTCCGGGCTCCATGTCGACGGCTATTCTGCTCGGAGGAAAAAGCGGATCGCTCTTCGCCGAAGCCCTCGCGCTCATCTGCGCATGGAGCATCTGCACTCTGATCCTGCTCTCCGGGCGGTATGCGGGAAAATTTCTCGGAACAAAGGTTCTCGCGGCCATGGAATCCCTCATGGGGCTGCTCCTTACAACCATGGCGCTCGAAATGATCATTTCTGGAATCAAGCAGGCGTTTCATTTAACATAAAGGGGGAAATCTTATGAAAAAGACACCGCTGCTGCATGATGGAGGCAGAAGTTTCGTTCTGCCTTTCGCTCTCATCACTCTCTGTTTTGCGTTCTGGGGATTCGCGAACGACATCACCAACCCAATGGTCAAGGCGTTTTCAAAAATCTTCCGGATGAGCGTCTCCGACGGCACGCTCGTGCAGGTCGCTTTCTACGGCGGCTATTTCGCGATGGCCTTCCCGGCGGCGATGTTCATCCGGAAATATTCCTACAAGGCCGGAATTCTCTGCGGACTCGGGCTTTACGCGTTCGGAGCACTCGCGTTCTTCCCCGCGAAACTAACCGGAAACTATTACGCGTTCCTGCTCGCCTACTTCATTCTCACCTGCGGTCTTTCCTTTCTTGAAACGAGCGCGAATCCGTATATTCTCTCCATGGGACCGGAAGAGACTTCCACACGAAGACTCAATCTCGCCCAGGCGTTCAATCCGCTCGGTTCGCTCTGCGGAATGTATGTGGCGATGCACTTCATTCAGGCCCGCCTCAATCCCATGGGAACCGCGGAACGGGCAAAGCTTCCGGACGCCGAATTCGAGGCGCTCAAAGAGTCCGAACTGAGCACGCTTATTGCGCCCTATCTGCTGATCGGAATCGTCATTTTCATACTCTTTGCGGTCATTCTCGCCGCGAAGATGCCGCACCGCCAGGATCAGGCGCACAAAGTTGATTTTCTGCCGACCCTGAAGCGGATTTTCTCCATGCGGAAATATCGCGAAGGCGTGATTGCGCAGTTCTTTTACATGGGAGCGCAGATCATGTGCTGGACATTCATCATTCAATACGGGACCCGCATTTTCGTTGCGCGGGGAATGGAGGAGAAAGCCGCGGAAGTTCTGTCGCAGGAATACAACATCGCCGCAATGATCCTTTTCTGCGCCAGCCGCTTCATCTGCACATTCCTGCTGCGTTATTTCAAACCGGGGATGCTGCTAACCGTTCTTGCGGCGCTCGGCGGAATCTTCACACTCGGAGTCATCGGATTTCAGGACATCCGCGGACTCTGCTGTCTTGTGGCTGTTTCGGCGTGCATGTCGCTGATGTTCCCGACCATTTACGGAATCGCGCTCGAAGGCATGGGCGATGATGCGAAATTCGGAGCGGCGGGACTCATCATGGCAATTCTCGGGGGGTCGGTCCTGCCGCCGCTTCAGGCCGCGATCATTGACATGGAACGCGTTTGCGGACTGCCGGCGGAAAACGTTTCGTTCATTCTCCCGCTCATCTGTTTCCTCGTCGTCATGGGATATGGATGGAGAACGAGAAAACTCGTTTAAAGCAATCCGGGGAGCAGGAATCTCCCCGGACCGCAATCTCTTATTTCAGGCCGATGACGGCTTTCAGCGTGTGCTTCTCGCCCGGTTTGAGGATCTGGAAGTCGTTGCCGCAGTTTGCGGTTTCAACGCAGACCATTCCGTGGAACTCTTCATCGCCGAAGTCAGGCATGTTGTGTGACTTGGCAATCCAGGGATTCCAGACAACGGTTGAGCTGGATCCGCTCTTCGCAACGCAGATTTTCTTTGCGAATTCCGGATCGTCGATCACGCATTCCGCCTGCGTGCTGTCGTAAATGCGGTCGGTTTCGGCGTTGAAACGGATTGCGCCTTCCTGAATGTGACGCGTACCGTTCAGCGTGTCGAGAAATTCCGCGCCTTCCAGTCCGGAGACAGCAATATCGGAAATCTCGGAAACCGCAAAATAACTGTGCAGGGCGTTCGTCAGACGGAACTCCTCCTTGCCGAGATTTGTTGTCGTCAGCTCAAGCGTCAGGGTCCTGCCGACCGTGATTTTCATCTCCGCGATCAGGTTTTCATACGCAAACGCTTCAAATTCAACGGTCGTCTTGTCCGCATCGGAAACGCTGCCTTTGAGGGTCCATTCGGTAATGCGGGCGACGCCGTGCGGAGGCTGCTGCGCCTTTCCGAACCACGGCCAGCAGACCGGGATGCCGCCGCGGATCGGCTTGCCGTTCTCGTGCCAGGTCTCTTTGGAAAGCCAGAGAAGCTCGCGCCCGCCGGCAGGTTTGTACGAGAGCACATGCGCTCCGAGAAGGGCAATCATCGCCTCCGCCGCATTGTTCTTAATCTTCAGAACGGGAAGCCCGTTCCATTTTTCCATTGTCAAATCCGACATAAAATCCTCCTTCTTTCCCCTGCGGGGAATGGAAGTTGATGAAGTCATCGCGCTGACGAGCGAAAACGGAAAGCGCCTCTTCGGCATCGAGTGATC
>URNE01000085.1 GCA_900549045.1 uncultured bacterium
TTAAATTAGCACAGTATTTGAAATTTTAAACCCGCAAAATGGAGATTTTTGCCGAATGAACCTGTTTTTTCCCGCTTTTTCCCTGCCGCCGGTCGCCGACGGGTCGCTCACGTATGCGTTTCTTCACTCCGATCTCATGGGACAGGGGATCGTTGTCGGGTTGACCTTGCTGTCGATTGTCACATGGACGCTGATGCTGGAGAAGGGCATCGGACTCAAGCGCGCTTACAAGGGGTCCAGAAGTTTCCTGGAGGAATTCCGCCGCAAAAAAAACGTGATGTCGCTGCGCTCCCGCGCGGAGGATGACCCTTCGCCGGTCGCCCGCGTCTATGAAAGCGGATTCGCCCGTCTCGCTCAGCTCAACGGCGATGAAACGGGAACGAACATCACGCACTCCCGTCCGCTTACTCCGGTCGAAATCGACGTGGTCCGTTCCACGATGGAGGAAACCGTCGCCGATCAGATCGTGAAACTGGAGGACAAGATCATAGTTCTGATGACGGCGGTCAGCATCAGTCCGTTCATGGGCCTGTTCGGCACGGTGTGGGGCATCATGCTTGCGTTCACCGAAATGGCGATGGCTGGCAAGCCGGATATCCAGACTCTGGCCCCGGGCGTTTCGGGCGCCCTGCTCACAACCGTGCTCGGCCTGCTTGTGGCGATTCCCTCGCTGATCGGATACAACTGGATCACTTTCTACATCAAGCAGGTTACCGTGTACATGGACAACCAGGTCGAGGAGTTCGCGAACAAACTGAAACTCGTCGCGGCGGAAGCCGAGGCCCGGAAACAGTTGGAGAAGGAAAAAGAGACGGAGAGAGTGAAGCCGGATGTCAAGCCTGAACCTGCGCCGGAGGAAGTCAAGCCGGAGCCCCAGCCGCAGCCGTTCCGCCATTCATATCAGAATGAAGTCCCGCCGGTGCAGATTGTCTATCAGACGCCGCCTCAGTCTGCCGTTCCGCCGCAGCCCGCGCCGCGTCCGGCTGCAACCTATGTTCCGCCTCCGCCGGAGCCCCAGCCCGCGCCTCAACCGGTCTACACCGCGCCTCAGCCTGAACCGCAGCCGGTTTACGTTCCGCCGGAGCCCCAGCCCGCGCCGCAGCCGGTTTACGTTCCGCCGGAGCCCCAGCCTGCGCCGCAGCCGGTTTACGTTCCGCCGGAGCCCCAGTCCGCGCCGCAGCCGGTTTACGTTCCGCCGGAGCCCCAGCCTGCGCCGCAGCCGGTTCAGCCGCAGCAGACGTATGTTCCGCCTCCGCGCAGACCTTACACTCCGCCGGTCCAGAACGGATACGCTCCGCAGTATCAGCGTCCCCCGATGCCCGGATACGGAGACGAGGAGGACTGAGCATGGCACGCCATCGTTTCAGCAATCCGCCGTTCGATCAGATCAACGTCACCCCGCTGATTGACACGCTGTTCTTCCTGCTGATCATCTTCATGATCACCGCGCCCCTGCTCGAATACAGCATGGACGTCACGCCGCCGAGCTACAAGGCGGCGGACATCAAGCCGGACGACAATTCCAAGATCGTCAACATCCGCAAGGACGGCGTGATTATGTTCGAGGGGGCGAAGATGGAGCTTTCCGAACTCGTGCAGCGTCTCACCGCTCTGCGCGACAGCGGACGCAAGTACAATTTTTTCCTCCGCGCCGACGCGAATCTGCGTTACGGAACAGTCGTCGACGTGCTCCGCAACATCAAGAACGCCGGTTTCAGCGATCTTTCCCTGATAACCTCCGCGGAGGAGTGAGGCGGTTATGATCGGATTCTCGAGACCCATGCGACTCTATCCCGACCTTCAGCGGGACTTCATCGGAAAGGGACTCAAACGGTTTCTCTTCTGGACGATTCTTGCCGCGCATGTGATATTTTTCATTCTGCCTTCGCTCTGGTATCTGTTCCGCGAGTGGCTCAAGCCGGAGGAGAAAGTGATTTCCGTCGCGCTCGTCGATTTCCCGACGGACGATCCGAACGCGGGAGGCGGCGGACCGGGCGCATCGACTCCGGATTCGGCGAAGGACGAACCGGGCGCATCCGTCCCCGCGCCGGATCTGCCCAATTTGCAGCCCGTCAAAGGCATTCCGGAGATTCCGGACATCTCGAAAGTCCCGAAAGTCCCGAAGGTTCCCGATCTGGATTTCCCCGTTCCCAAACCTCCGAAGCCGAAACCGCAGCCTAAGAAAACCGTCCCGAAGACGGAACAGAAGAAATCCGTTCCGAAAAGAACGGAAAAGAAATCGGCAAAAGAACCGAAAAAGCCGAGCGTGGAAGATCAGATCCGTGCTCAGCGGGACGCCAACCGCAAAAACAATCCGCCGCGCAAAGGCGCTCAGAACGGCGGAACGAAAGCCGGCGGCAGTTCGCGCGCCGGAGCGTACAGGGAGCTTGCCGGCGACCTGCGCAGAATGCAGGGGTCCGGCGGCGGCACGGGTGGCGGAATCGGAACCGGACGAGGCAGATCGCGCGGCTCCGGAACAGGCGGATTCTATGATCCGACTCTCTCCGAACTGCTCAGGGCAATCGACCGCTACTGGGTTGATCCGCAGGTTTCCAGCAACTCTGCGCCCGATGCGGTCATCATCAAACTGCGCGTCGACGGACGCGGCGGGATCACCGTGCTCGGCGCGGAAAACACGCGCAATCCGGCGATCGACTCCGCCGTTTCGAACGTCCTGAAGCGGCTCCAGACGATCCGCGTTGTTCCGCCGGAAAACCGCGTCGCAAAAACTTATGAGATACGTCTGCGCATCAGGGAGGAATGACCGATGAACAACCGCCGCACCACGGAGATTCTGCTTGCGTTCTGCCTGATTGCCGTTGCCGCGACCGGGTATGTGCTCGTCACCGCGCTCGACCGTCTCCGCTTTGAACTCGAAAGCCTCCATGCCACCGTCCGCACGCTGAATGAAAAAATCTCATCCGCTCCGCTCCGCACGGCGGCCTCCGCCGTCCCGGAGAAGTCGAAACCGGAAGTCCCGATGGCGAACGCGCAGTTCTTTGATCCGGAAGCCGTTTCCGGCGACCGCTTCATCTCTTCGATTGCGGCGGATACCAAGAACATGAATTATCTGCTCAACAACGACGCCACGCTCGGCAATGCGCTGATGCCGCGCGTCATGGATTCGCTCGGCGTCCGCGCATACGACGATCTCAACAAATTCCTTCCGCAGATGGCGGAGTCGTGGAACGTCTCCCCGGACGGGCTCCGCATCCGCGTCAAGCTCCGCGATGGGATTCTGTGGCATGACTTCACCGACCCCGTCACGAAAAAGGAGTGGAAGGATGTTCCCGTCACTTCCGAAGATTTCAAGTTCTATGTGGACGTCGTCAAGAACCCGAAAGTCGACGCCGCGCCGCTGCGCACCTACCTCTCCGATCTCGACAGCGTCCGCGTCATCAATGACCGCGAATTCGAGGTGATCTGGAAGAAACGCTACTTTCTTTCTCTCGACATGACCCTTTCGCTCTCTCCGCTTCCGCGTCATCTCTACCATGCCTATGAAGGCCCGTTCAACCCGGAACGGTTCAACAGCGACAACGAGCGCAACCGCATTCTAGTCGGCTGCGGACCCTACCGTTTCATCAAGTGGGACAAGGGACACCGCATTCTCATGACGCGCTGGGAGAAGTACTACGGCGCACGCTACGGCACGATGCCGCCGGTCAAAGAGCTTGCGTTCGACGTGATCCAGCATCCGAACACGCGTCTTCAGGCGCTGCTCTCGAAGGATCTGGACGCCGTGCCGCTTACGCCGGACCAGTGGATTCACCGCACAAATTCGCGCGAATTCGGACCGGACGGTTTCCTGCGGAAGTTCAAAACTTCGCAGCTGGTCTACAACTATCTCGGATTCAATCTGTCCAATCCGCTGTTCCGCGATGCGAAAACGCGGGTCGCCCTGAGTCATCTCGTCGACCGCGACCGCATTGTGAAGGATATTTATTACGGACTTGCGGTTCCCGTATCGGGGCCGTTCTTCCCGGACGGTCCGGCGTACGACAAGTCGATCAAGCCGTATTCGTATTCCCCGGAGCTTGCGAAGAAGCTTCTTGCCGAAGCCGGCTGGCGCGATGAGGACGGAGACGGGGTTCTGGAGCGCGACGGACGGAAGTTCAAGTTCACTCTGATGTATCCGAACGCCAATGAAACCTACAAGCGGATGCTTCCGATCATCAAGGAGGCGATGGCGAAGGCGGGAGTTCAGATGGAGCTGCTCGGGCTGGAGTGGTCGGTTTGCGTTCAGCGTCTGGAAAAGAAGAGTTTTGACATGTGTGCGCTCGGCTGGAGCGGCGGGCTGAATCCCGACCCGTTTCAGCTGTGGCATTCGAGCCAGGCGGATGTCGAGGGGTCGAGCAATCACATCCGGTTCAAAAACGCGGAAGCGGACCGTCTGATCGAGTCGATCCGCGTGACGTTCGACGCATCGGAACGCCAGAAGCTCTATCACCGCTTTCATCGTCTTGTGCACGAGGAACAGCCTTACATTTTTCTGTTCGCCCCGGCCGACCTGAACGCTCTGAACAGCCGTTACCGCAATGTCCGCGAGTTTCCGCTCGGCATCGTCGACACCATTCTGTGGACTCCGAAAGCGCAGCAGCTTTCCCTGTAAGATTTAAACGAACTGCGTGCCGCCGTTGATGTTCAGGATTTCTCCGGTGACATAATCGTTTTCGAGCAGGAAACGGACGGCGTTGGAGATTTCGCGCGCGGTTCCGGCACGGGCGAGGGGGATTGACTTGCGCAGGGCTTCCTGCTCCTGCGGAGTCAGCCGCTCCTGAATCTCTTTCGATTCAATCATGCCGGGCGCGACTGCGTTCACGGTGATTCCCGGTGCAAGCTGTTTCGCCAGACTGCGCGTCAGCGTGTGAAGTGCGGCCTTGCTCATCGCATACTCCAGCATCCGCCGGTTTGCGGCGCGGTACGCCCAGACCGATGAGATGTTCACGATTTTTCCGCCGCGTCCTTTCATCTTTTCCGCCGCGGCGAAGGAACAGAGATAAGGACCTTTGAGATTCACTCCGAAGACCCGGTCGAACCACGCGGCGTCCTCCATCTCCGCCGGACGCTTATAGGGATCGACGCGGGCGTTGTTGATGAGCACGTCGAGCGTCTCAATCTGCTCAAAGGCGGACTGGACGGCGCCGGAGTCGGATATGTCGAAGACGAGGGCGCGTCCGCCGATTTCCTTTGCGATCGTTTCCGCGCGCGCCGCGCTGCGGGCGCAGTTGACGATGACATGCATTCCCGCCGCAGCAAGGTCGCGGCAGAGCTGTTCGCCGAGTCCCTGCGAGCCTCCAGTGACGAGCACCGTTTTTCCGTTGAGTTCCATGGGGGCGCCTCACCAGTCGCAGACCGCGCCGTCTTCGCGGAACAGGCGGGGCAGGCGGATGCTGATTTTCGGATGCCGGCGGCAGAGATCTTCATTGAGTTCGATTCCCCAGCCCGGCTTTTCCGGCAGATTCAGGAAGCCGTCATGAACCTGAAGCGGTTCCGTGATGACATCGTTGCGCCAGTCGTTCAGATGCAGCCGTTCCTGGATGAGGAAGTTCGGCGCGACGGCGTCGAGATGCGCGGAAATCACCGTCAGAACCGGACTCATCGGACAGTGCGGCGCGAGAAACGCGGAGAAGCAGTCCGCGAGCACGCCGGTTTTGTACGCCTCGAGGAAGCCGTTGCAGTGCGCAAGATCCGGTTGAACCACGCGGACGGCGTCCTGTTCGAGCAGTTTGCGGAACTCCCAGCGGGATTCGAGGCGTTCGCCCGCCGCGATCGGGATGCGGACATTGTGCGCAACCCGCGCCATCGCTTTTTCATCGAGCTGCGAAACGGGTTCTTCGTAGAACAGGAGTCTGTACGGTTCCAAAGCGCGGCCGATCGCAATTGCGGATTCCGAGTCGTAGCGTCCGTGTCCGTCGAACATCAGCAGATCGTTTTCGCCGATGTTTTCGCGAATGGTCTCTGCGGCTTTCGCAATGATCCGCGTTACGGCGGGATCGTACATCGGCCAGGAGGGTTTGGAGATGCTGAACTTGAATGCGGTGTATCCCCACTGCTTCACTTCGGCGAGACGCTCTTTGATGACGGAGGGATCGGTGGAGCCGCCGGTCCATCCGTTCGCGTAAACCCGGATTTTCGTGCGGTATGGTCCGCCGAACAGCTTGTAGACGGGCAGTCCGCGGCTCTTGCCGAGAATGTCCCAGAGCGCGAGTTCAATTCCCGCGACTGCCGAGCCTTTGACCACGCCGCCGCGCCAGAATTTCTGTCTCTGCATGACCTGACAGAGGTACTCAATGCGTGTCGGGTCTTCGCCGGCCAGCAGATCTTCGAGATCGCCGAGCAGGGAGATGACGGTGTTCGTATAACCTCCGAGCGACGCTTCGCCGAGTCCGGTGATTCCCTCATCGGTGTGAACGCGGACGAAGAGATAGTTCTTGTTGGAGAGCTGTCCGGTTCCGGGCGTGGGGGCTCCGACAACGACGGGTTCAATCTTTGTGATTTTCATTCTTCCATAAACTCCTTTGCAAAACGGTAAAGCTCTTCCGGTGAAAGCTCCGGACGGTAGATTCCGATTCCGGCGCCGACGCCGTCCGCTGTTTTCAGAAACGCCCGTTTGTTGGCGCGGATGATTCCGCCGACTGCGAACACGGGGAGCGGAAGCACCGATTTCAGAACCGCAATATTTTCGGGCGTTCCGCATGGAAACGCTTTCAGAATGTCCGCTCCGGCGTCGATCGCGTCAAACGCTTCCGTCGGTGTGGCGAATCCGGGCATGGAGAGCATTCCGAGCTCCTTTGTCCGGCGGATTACCGCGGGGCGCATGTTTGGCGAGATGATGAATTCCCCGCCCGCTTCCTTCACCCGTTCCGCCTGTTCCGGCGTGAGGACGGTTCCCGCGCCGACGACGATTCCGTTTCCCGCGAAATGTTCCGCGAGCAGACGGATGCTTTCGAGCGCGCCCGGACGGTTCAGCGGAACCTCCATGAGACGGACTCCGGCGCGGACCAGCGCATCACCGCACGCCACGGCGTTTCCGGGAGAGAGCCCACGCAGAATGGCAACGATCTTTTCCCGCATGAAAATGTCGAACAATGGATGTTTTTCCATAGGAATATCCTTTCTTCGTTTTTTTTCATTATAGCATGGAAATTCATTTGAAACTATGCGGATGCGGCTGTATTTTATGAAAAACGGGCTGAATGATGGAAAATATTGGCAAGTATCAACAATTCATTGAAGGGCTTGAAGCGCTTTCGCGCTTCAGCGGCTGCCATTTTGTCATCAAAACCGGAGAGCGTGCGTGGCTGGCTCCGCTTCCGCGGGAACTGCGCTACCATTGCTGTCCGTTCTGCCGTGCGGTCAAGGGACGGAGCGGACGCATGAATCTTCTCTGCAACCGTCATCACGCCGAGACGGCGCTCCGTGAGGCGGTGCATCGGCGCGAACCGTTCGAAACCACCTGCCACGCCGGAGTGACGGAGCTTGTGATTCCGATTCTTGCCGGAGGCTGCCGCGGCGCGGTGTTTGCCGGACCGTTCATATCGACGGGCCCCGCGGATATGCCGGAAAATCTTCGCCGGATTTATGAAGAGCTTCCGAAACTTCCGCGTTTGCAGATGGCGCCGCTGCGCGCGCTGGTGTGCGCTCTGCTGACGGCGTGTGAACCGGAGACCTGGACCAAGTCCCCGCTCGCGCTTCTTCCCGCTGCGGACTATGCGCGAATTGACGAGCGGATGCAGAAAACACTTCAGTATCTTCACCGGAATTTCCGGAAACCTTTGAGCGTAAACGAGGTGAGCCGCGCGGTCGGTCTGAGCCGTTCGCGTTTTATCCATTGTTTCACGCGCGCGTTCGGAATATCGTTCTGCGAGTATCTTCAGCGTCTGCGTCTCTCGGAAGCTCTGCCGTGGGTGGAGCTGACGGATCTTCCGTTCAGTGCGGTCGCGGAGGAATGCGGCATTGCGGATCAGAGCCGTTTTTCCGCGCTGTTCAAGCGATATTGTCATGTCTCTCCCCGCTCGTTCCGGAAACACCGGACCCTTTTTCCCTAAGTTTCAAGTGACTTTTTTTCACAGAGCTCTTGATTTTCGTGAAACATGAGGTACATTAATTTTCAAGCTT
>URNE01000086.1 GCA_900549045.1 uncultured bacterium
TGCGGAATTTCAAAAAAAGTTGATTTTTTTTATTCCATTAGCAGAACTTTCACGCCGATGCCGATCAGGACAAGTCCGCCAAGCGCCTCGCATCTGTTCCCGATGAGGCGTCCGCCGCGCCGTCCCGCAATGCACCCCGCGCCGGAAATCAGAAACGTAACGAAACCGATGATCAGCACATCCGCAAGAATGCTCTCCCGCTTCAGACACGCATAACCGACGCCGATCAGAAGAGCATCGATGCTTGTAGCGAACGAGAGGACAATCAGACGGACAACGTTGAAGCCGGAGATTTTTTCCTCCTCACCGTTTTTCCGGAACGCCTCCCACACCATCTTTCCGCCGATTCCGAACAGCAGCAGAGCGGCAAGACAGCGGCCGTAAGTCTGCACAAGGTATCCAAAGAGCGAGCCGCCGAGCCAGCCGGCCGTCGGCATGAGCGACTGAAACACGCCGAACGACAGCGCCGTCGCAAGAATTTTCCGCCAGCTGAAGCTGTCGCGTTCGACTGCGCCGAGCACCAGTGAAACGGCAAGCGCATCCATCGCAAGGCTCACGCCCAGCAAAACGGGTTCAATGAAAAACATAAATCCTCCTGACCGCGTCTTTCATTATAAAACCGGACAGGGAAAAACGGCAGAGACCCTGTACGGCTGAACGCCATACCTGAGTCTCATTTTTGAATGCAAGCCAGGCTGTATTCGGGGACAGCCGGTATGTTGACTTGCCGCACGGAGCGGGAACTCCGCGAAACTACTCCCTCATGTATATGAGTATACTATACCTCGGTTTCCCCGATTTTCAAGTCTTTTTACTTCTGTCTTGCCAGAAAATCCGCGATATGCGCTTCGATATCCGGATAAAGCCGGTGCGGCGTGCTGTCCGGAATCCAGATGCGATGCGAAAAACCGTGCTCGTCTTTCTCATAATAATAAGATTCACCGGCCGTGCCGTTCCCGTGAACAGCCTCCAGAAAACGTTCGGCGGAAGCAATCGGAACCACGTTGTCGCGGTAATCATGCGTGCAGAGAATTGCAGGGCTCGACGGCGTCAGGAAGTTTGCGGGAGCGATCGACGCCAGCTCCTCCCGGGACGGCACGTGTCCGAACAGCGTTTCGTAGCGGTTCGGATTCGCGGCGAAATCCGGCTCGACATCCGCAATTCCGGAGATCGAAACAATCCCGGCGACGCGCTCCGGCGGAAGACGGAGTCCGGTCATCAGCGCGAGATGCCCGCCCGCGGAACCGCCCATGACGAAAATGCGGCTCCGGCCGAACCCCTGGAACTCCGGAATCCGCGCATCCAGAAAGAAGCGTCCGGCCTCCAGACAGTCGTCTCCGCACGCAGGCCAGGGAACTTTCGAGCTCAGACGGTAGTTGATATTGTAGACCGCCATTTTCAGCTCCTGACAGAGCCAGAGAGCGACGCCGGCGAAAGTGCTTTTCTCCTGCGAGCACCAGCCTCCGCCGTGAATCGTCAGGACCGCTTTTGTTTCAGGGGTGACACCGTCGGGCAGATAGAGGTCGCCGAGCCCGCGGAAACCGAGCTCCGGATTGTAGGGAATACTGTTGATGACGCGCATTGGAAAAACGCTCCTTCTTCTAGTAGGAAATTCATGCAATATACACCGGAAAAGGCGTTCTGCAACTCACCGGGAAAAAATATTGTTATTTTTTTGTTTCGGCACTTTTTTTTCCGATGATTTATGATACATTATAGGACTCAATTTCTAACCCGGAGAATGGATGAAAGATGGGCGACATACTGCGATTTGAAAACATTACGAATCGTTACGGCAAGCAAACCGTGCTTGACAACGTTTCTCTCTCCATCGGAGCAGGGGAAATCTTCTCGCTGCTCGGTCCCAGCGGCTGCGGTAAAACCACACTGCTGCGCATTTGCGGGGGATTCGAAGCTCCCGATTCCGGACGCGTCATTCTCGACGGAAAGGACATCACGGATCTTCCCCCGAACAAACGGGAAATCCGCACGGTCTTCCAGAACTATGCGCTCTTTCCCCACATGACCGTCTGGGACAATATCGCTTTCGGACTTAAAATCGCAAAGGTCGACAAGCGGAAAATCAACGACGAAGTCCAGAAGTATCTCGAACTCGTCCAGCTCGTCGGGCATGAGCGCAAGAAACCCGGACAGCTCAGCGGCGGTCAGCGCCAGCGTGTCGCCATCGCCCGCGCGCTCATCAGCAAACCCAAAGTTCTGCTGCTCGATGAACCGCTCGCCGCGCTCGACCTCAAGCTCCGTCAGAGAATGCTGATCGAACTCGACACGATTCACGATGACGTCGGAATCACCTTCCTCTTCGTCACTCACGACCAGCAGGAGGCGATGAGCATCAGCGACCACATCGCCGTTCTTCATCAGGGCAACGTCGAACAGACCGGAACCCCCGTCGAACTCTATGAAGCTCCCAAAAACAGCTTCGTCGCTGCGTTCATCGGCGACACGAACTTCTTCGACGGCGTCGTGGACTCGGTCGACGGCGACTACTGCAAACTTAAAATCGACGGCTTCCCCTCTCTGCGCGTCTACAATGACAAGCACGTGCACCCCGGCGGAAAAGTCAACCTCAGCATCCGGCCGGAGAAATTCATGATCTCCGCCGTAAAACCCGAAGTGACGGACTCCAACACGAACCTGCTTCAAGGCAAGGTCGAAGAGGTCATCTATCTCGGCGCGCACACCCGCTACTGGGTCCGTGTGCAGGACTGGCGGATCTCCGTCATCAAACAGCATTACAGCTATGCGCTCGACGAGCGGAACATCAAGTGGGACGACAACGTCTGGCTGAAGTTCGAAGGCGACAACGCCTACATGCTGGAACGCTACACCGAGGCGGACGAGAACCTGCTCGCCCTCCCCGACCTCTGAAGCGGAGCGCGAAATGAAAAACCGCTGGATGAACTTCTTCCTGGGTCTGCCCTCCTTTGTCTGGCTGATCCTCTTTTACGCCCTGCCGGTCTTCATCGTCTTCCTCCTCGCGTTCAAACCCGTCGACCCCTTCGGCGGAATCGGCGCAGGCTGGACTCTGCACACGATTCAGGACCTCTCCAACCCGAGCTACCCCTCGATCATCTGGAGAACAATCTGGCTGGGCATCGTCTCGACTCTCGTCTGCATCCTCGTCGCCATCCCGATTGCATACCAGCTCTCGCGCATGGCGCCGCGTCCCCGCAGCATCGCCCTCATGCTCATCATCGTGCCGTTCTGGACGAACTTCCTCATCCGCATCTACGCATGGAAAGTCTTCCTCCACCCCGACGGCATCCTTAAAAAGGCCCTTGTGCTCATCGGCCTCATCCCCGAAGAAACCATGCTGCTGTACAACCAGTGGGCGGTCCTCGCGATGATGATCTACACATACCTCCCGTTCGCGATTCTGCCGATCTACGCGGCGGCGGACAAGTTCGACTTCGCCCTCCTTGACGCGGCGAAAGACCTCGGAGCAAGCTCGCTCCAGGCCTTCCGCAAAGTCTTCGTCCCCGGCGTCTCCAAAGGAATATGGACGGCGGTCATGGTCGTCCTCATCCCCGCTTTCGGCGCATACCTGATCCCCGACCTCGTCGGCGGTCCCACAAGCGAACTGATCGGCGATAAAATCGCCCAGCGCGTCTTCACCGAACGCAATCTTCCCCACGCAAGCGCACTCTCGGCCGTGCTGATGCTGGCGGTCTTCATCCCGCTGATCTTCACCGTCTGGCTGCGCAGAATCCAGAACGCGGTCTCCGTCCGCGGAAATAAAAGCAGGGTGACAAAATGAGCAAATGCAACCGCCACAGCCGTTTCCCGATGGTCGTGACTCTCATCACGCTCATCTTCTTCTACGCGCCGCTGATTATCGTGGCGACGGCCTCCTTCAACGCCAGCAAATACGGCGGACGCTGGACGGGCTTTTCTCTCAAGTGGTATCAGAAGCTGTTCAGCGACTACTCGATCTGGGAGGCCCTTTCCAACACGTTGATCATTGCGCTGATCGCGACGTTCTTCTCCACGCTTCTCGGCACGCTCGCCGCGCTCGCGCTGTACCGGAGCCGGAGCCGCTTCCGCGGACTCTACTACGCGCTCGTCTATTCCCCGCTCGTGGTCCCCGACATCCTCCTCGGAATCAGTCTGCTGCTCCTCTTCGTCAGCATTCTCTCCCTCTGCGGAGCGTGGGTCGAACAGCTCACGGGAATCAAAATGGAACTCGGAATGACGACAATCATCATCGCCCACATCACCTTCTGCATGAGCTACGTAACCATGGTGGTGCTCGGGCGTCTCCAGGATTTCGACTCGTCGCTGATTGAAGCCGCGCAGGACCTCGGCGCCAACAGCTTCCAGACATTCTTCAAGGTGACCCTTCCGGTCATTTCACCCGGAGTGATTGCGGGCGCGCTGTTCGCTTTCACCCTGTCGATCGACGATTTTGTCATTACGTTCTTCGTCAAGGGAGCGGGAGACACTACACTGCCGATCTATATTCAGAGCGCAATGCGGCGCGGAACACCCGCCATCATCAACGCCCTGTCGGTGGTGTTTCTGATCTTCACGTTCATCCTTGTGTTTATCAGCCAAAAACTATTGGAGCCAAAAAAATGAAGAAAACTCTGTTCCTCGCCGGAATGGTCCTCGCCGCTCTTCTCGCAGTCTCCTGCGGAAAGCCCAAGCAAGTACTCCACATCTACAACTGGGGTGACTACATCTCCAACGACGTCGTCAAAAAATTTGAAAAGGAGTTCAACTGCAAAGTCAAAGTTGACGTTTTCGACTCCAACGAAGCGATGTATGCCAAACTCAAAGCCGGTGCAAGCGGCTACGACATCATCGTCCCATCCTCCTACATGGCGGAACTCATGCAGCGTCAGGGCATGCTCCTCGCTCTCGACCACTCCAAGCTTCCGAACGTCGACAAATACATTGACCAGTCCTACATCAAGTATTCGCTCGACAAAAAGCTCGAGTACACCGTCCCCTACTTCGCCAGCTTCACCGGAATCGGCTACAACAAGGACAAAATCAAGGACTTCGAGCCGACCTGGCGCATGTTCGAACGTCCCGATCTCAAAAACCGCACCTCCCTGCTGAACGACCTGCGCGAAGTCCTCGGCGTCGCCCTCCGCACGCTCGGATTCGACGTCAACTCCACCAAACAGGAGGAGATCGACAAGGCCGTGGAACTCGTCCAGGTCTGGAAAAAGCAGATTGCCAAGTTCGAAGTCGACGACGCCAAGCGCGCCCTCGCCTCCGGAGAGTTCAATATGATCCAGACCTACAGCGGCGACATGCTTCAGGTTTCCACCGAGAATCCCTCCATCGTGTTCGTTATCCCGAAAGAAGGCTCCACCTTCACGTTCGACAACTTTGCGATTCTGAAAAACAGCCCGAATCCGGATCTTGCGCACAAGTTCATCAACTTCATCTACCGTCCGGAGATTTCCGCCGAAAACATGGATGAAATCATGTACATCACCCCGAACACCGAGGGCATGAAGCTTGTCAGCGAAACGCTCCGCAAGAACCCCGCGTTCATGCTTCCCGAATCCGTCCGCGCCACCTGCACCGCCCTTCAGGACCTCGGCGCCGACAACGGCAAGTTCATCAAGGCATGGGATAAAATCCGTCAGGAATAATCTCCATCCGTCAGTTCTCTCAGAGGCTGTCCCCTGCACCGGACAGCCTCTTTTTTTGCATGCATTCAAACCGTCCGCGACTACAGCAAACTCTTTTGCTGCGGACAAAACGAGCAAGCTCCGGATCAACCGTCTGGAGAGTCCTCTTGCCGAGCTTCTGCTGAATGCCGTTTCCGCCTCACAGAAGATCGTTACGTCCACTGGCGTCTCCTGCAAAAAGCAGGCGACGCTAAAACACGGCAATCGGGCTCTCGGAATTTAAAAGCAAAACCGCCGTTCCAAGTCTTTGCAGACTGGAAGATAACGTCCGAGAAATTGCGCACATTTAGAAAGAGGTTGCTTGAAAAGAGGCCTGTTTTCTGATTGATTACGTTTAACCACACAATAATCAAAGAAAGGAAAACAGACCATGGAAAATGTAGTGCAGGAAACCGAAAAGACAATCCCCGGGGCGATCAAAATCGACGAAAAAGGAATCAGAAACCATCTTGACGGACTGGTCCGGCAGTCGGTGGAAGACACGCTCAATGCGTTATTGAATGCGGAAGCAGACGAGATCTGCAACGCCTCGCGGTATCAGCGCAGTCCGGATCGACAGGATACGCGGGCGGGCAGTTATTCGCGGAAGTTGTTGACGAAAGCCGGCGAGGTCGAACTCAAAGTTCCCCGTTTGCGCACATTACCGTTTGAAACGCAAATCATTGAGCGGTACAAGACGAAGCAAAGCAGTGTCGAAGAAGCACTGATTGAGATGTATCTTGCAGGAGTTTCGGTTCGGCGAGTCGAAGATATTACAGAGGCTCTGTGGGGCGCGAAGGTCAGTTCCAGCACGGTAAGCGAACTCAATCAAAAGATTTACGGAAAGATTGAGGAATGGCGCAAGCAGCCGATCACGGGCGAACATCCGTATGTTTTTGTCGATGGTGTCTATCTGAAACGAAGTTGGGGCGGCGAGGTTCAGAATGTGTCCGTGCTGGTGGCCGTCGGCGTCAACGAGGAAGGGTATCGGGAGATTCTTGGTGTCGCGGAAGGCAGTCGCGAAGACAGGGAATCTTGGAGCAATTTCCTGCGATATCTGAAGGAGCGCGGACTCAAAGGAGTGAGGCTGATCGTTTCGGACAAATGCCTGGGATTGTATGAGATTATCGGAGATTTCTTTCCGGAGGCGAAATGGCAGCGATGCATCGTCCACTGGTATCGAAATGCGTTTACCATGTGCCCGTGGAAGCACATCCGCGAGGTCGTTGCCATGCTCAAAGCGATTCATGCTCAGGAGGATAAAGAAGCCGCAAAACAGAAAGCGACATTGGTGGCGGAAAAACTGCGGACTATGAAGCTGGACAAAGTCGCCGATTTTGTTGAGAAATCGGTTGATGAAACGCTGTCTTATATGGATTTCCCGTATGAACATTGGAGCCGGTTACGCACGAATAACGGCCTCGAACGCATCATGAAGGAGATTCGCCGTCGCACCCGTGTCGTCGGCAGTTTTCCGGATGGCTACTCAGCAATGATGTTGGTCGGGGCACGTCTCCGGCATATCTCAACGACAAAATGGGGCACTAGACAGTATATGAATACTTGCAAACTTTACGAAGACGGTGTAAAGTAAATAGGCAAAAGGTTTGGTCAACTCACGTTTGGAATCTGTAATCACTCAGAACAAATGTGCGCAAAATTACGGACACTACCGACTGGAACGGCGGAAAGGAAAAACTTCTATGGTGTATTTTGTTAGAAATTTGCCACACTTGCGGTATCTTCGTCAATATACTTGGCGTATTTGTCCTTCAGGTTTTTCTTTGCCTTGTCCACATCCGTAGCATCGACACGGCCGTCAAGCATCAGTATATTCGCTTTATTGCTGTGACGGAATGCAATGTAACCCTTCCCCTCCACATAAGTGGAATCCTGGTTCTGACCGATGGAATAAGCATCCCCTTTCGAGGAATTAATCGGAGCATCTGCAATGGAGTCCGAAGCCACGAAAGAAGTCATAGCATCCATATCAATTCTGGAACGAGCATAAATTTTTTTAGGAGAAGAAATTATTTCTTTCCCGCCGTCCTTTTCATTATCACCAACAGGAACACCGTATCCATCCTTGTTCGCTGGATTTCCTCTTGTGACAGGACAGTTCACAACCGTTTTGGAGGTGTTGTTTCTCATATCGTTGCGGAAGTATTTTTTATCTTCCAATCCCCAAAACCATGGTTCGTCAGCCTTTGTCTCCGCCGGAGGCAACAGATCTTCGCTATCGTTCGCATACAGCACAAATACAGCACCGACCTGCTTTAAATTACTGGAACATGCCGTCGCCATTGCGCTCGCCCGGGCCTTGTTCAAAGCCGGCATAGTGAGACCTGCGAGGATGGCGATGATGGAAATTACCACGAGGAGCTCTGTAAGGGTGAAATTCTGCTTTTTCATTTTTGTCTTTCCTTTTTCTTATTCAGGTTTTGTTATAACGCCACTCCAAGA
>URNE01000087.1 GCA_900549045.1 uncultured bacterium
GGGTTTGTGGTATAATGAAAGACATGAACCGGAAGTAATGAAAGCAAGTGTTCAACAACAAACGAAAGGTCGGCAACACGATGAAAACAAAATATGCGTTCACCTGTTCAACAACAAACGAAAGGTCGGCAACACGATGAAAACAAAATATGCGTTCACCCCGTTTTCAGTGATGGAATTCAGAAAATTCACGCTTGTGGAGCTCCTCGCGGTAATTGCGATCATCGCCATCCTGGCGGCGATGCTTCTGCCGGCGCTGAACAAGGCCAGGGAAACAGCCCGGGGAATCACCTGTACGGGAAATATGAAGACGCTCGGAACCGCGTCGATGATGTACCTGGGCGACAATCAGGACATCATGATCCCGTTTATCAAGCAGGATTATTCGGAACCGTGGTACAATACCGGAAAACACTCGCTTGAACTGCTGAGACTCTTTCTGGGCAAAACAAATTGGAAGGACATGTGGGTTCCGAAGAAGAATCTCTGTCCGGAAGTTGCGAACTGGAATTGCAACGAACGTTCCGGAGGAAGCGGTGAATGGGCGCAGTACAACGGATGTGTGCGTCCGAGTTTCTATACGCTGAACAGCTCTGAAACGACTCTGGAAAACGACTACAGGGCGCTTCACGCCAAGAAGGTTCAGATGCCTTCCTCGAAGGTGTTCTGGATTGAATCGCGCAGCAAGAGAGACGCGGTCAACGCGGAGGGAGTATGGGATTTGTCCGTATACAACTATGCCGCGGGCGACAAGGTCGTGGATCCCGCGAATCCGGATTATCTGGTGTCGCGTGGCGGAATCCCCTATTCGCACAACATGCGTGTCAACGTGCTCTTTTTCGACGGTCACGTCGGAGCGCACGGCCCGTCGGCGGTTGCGCGGGAGTGGCGCAGGAATTGGGCGGTCGGAAACTGGTATCCGTATCAGAAACAATAACATAGAAAGGTTGAAATATGAAACGTCTTCTTCTCGCATTTCTCTGCGCCGCGTTTCTTTCTGGCGGCGCGGCGGATCTGAAACAGTGGGAGTTCAGAACTCCGCGCGATCTGATGGGGGACCGGATTCATGCCTATGCGGCAAAAGGTTCGCTTGTGGAAAAATCGCTCTCTTCCGAAAAGACTCCGGACGGGGCGTCCGTCCTGAAAATTTCGCTGAAACAGATTGCTCCAGGCGCTCCGTCTCATGCGATTCAGCTGAACTTCATCTACAACAAACCCCTGGAAAAAGGGAAAAAATACCGGATTCAGTTCTATTGCAAAGGAACGAAGACGGGCGACATTTCTCTTCTGCCTGCTTTGGGCGGCTCGCCGTATTCGGTTCTCGGCCAGAGCGCCGGACGCACGCTGCGCATTACTCCGGAATGGCAGCTTTTCACGCTTGATTTCACGATGGAGCTTGAGCCGCCGGCGAAACCGAACTTCGTTCTCCCGCGGACCATGCTTGCCGCATATCCGGAGGGGGGCGAGCTCTTTTTCGGTCCGGTTGTTTTTTCCGAGGCTCCGGAAGTCCTGCCGCTTGCACTTGCGCCGGAATGGAAGCTGAACGGGGAAACTGTCCGGCTTCAGAACAATGCGCATACCATTCTTGTCGACGGGAAAAAGCCTGCCGCGGACAGCATGTTTGAATTCACAAACACCTTCACCTCTCCGGCGGACGGCTTCATGCAGCTCGGCATGTCCGCCGACTGGTGGTTCACTGCTTCCGTGAACGGAAAACAGGTCTATACGACCGAACCGCACGGCAATCTGAGTCACGAGTTCAAACCGGAAGACCATGTGTTCAACATTCCGGTGAAGAAGGGCGTCAACACGCTTGCCGTCAAGATCCGCGCGGGGAGCAAGGGCTGCCGTTTCGTCTGCGGCGCGGTTCCCTACAATCCGGATCCGGAGGCTGGCCGCCGGCTGTTCGTCGTCACGGAATCGGCGAAGTACCGTCCGGTGGCGAACGACCGCTGGGTGGCGAAAAAGGGAACCGCCCTTGATTTTTCCGCTCTCCGCGGAGCGCGCGTTCCGGCGGGAACATACGGAAGAGTCATTGTGAATGAACAGGGAAAATTTGCGTTTGAGCGGAAGCCGGGGGAACCGGTCCGCTTTTTCGGCATGAATTTTGAGCCTGCGTTCTGGCGTCACCGTGCGGATCTCTGGACGAAGGCGGATATCGAGCGTTTCGCGGACGCCGTGGAGGCGCAGGGCTACAATCTGGTCCGTCTGCATTATCTCTGCCGCTACCTGATGGGATTCAAGATTCACTATCCGCCGCACCGCACGATTGCGCAGGCGGGGCTTCCGCAGAAAGCGGCAGAGATTGAGTTCGACAAGGGGAACGTCGACCGTTTCGACTATCTGCTGAAATGCTTCAAGGACCGCGGAATCTACGTCAACATCGACCTCATGAACGCGCCCGGTTTCTCGATGGCGTACCGTCAGGGACCGGGAGAGTCGTTCAAGACTTCGCTTCTCTTCGATCCGGAGTACCGCAACCACTGGAAGGTGGCTGTCGAGTATCTGATGAACCGGGAGAATCCGTATACGAAAACGAAACTCAAAGATGAACCGGTGGTTGCGTTCGTCAATTTTTTCAACGAACAGGATTTCATCCTTTCGCATAAGCACACGATGGTTCAGTTTGAAAAGCCGTTCCGGAACTGGCTGCGCAAAAAGTACGGAACCGAAGAGGCTCTGCGCAAAGTCTGGGGAGCGGATGCGACGTTTGAATCCGCCGGAAAGATCAGCGAAGCCGTTCTGCGCAAGGGCGACGGCGCCGCACGCGATACCGGCGATTTCCTGATCGCGACCATGCGCGAAATGACGACCTGGTATTTTGAAACGGTCCGCGCCGCCGGATATCCCGGACTCTTCAACCTCTGGGACATGATCATGCGGACCATGGAGATTCCCGCGCGTTCGCTCATGCCCGCAATTGCCCAGCACACCTACTTCGCGCACCCGAACTCGCACCCGACGCGGAATCTTGCGAAGAAGAGCAAAGGCGCCGTCTTCATGGGCGGAGTGAACCTGGATACGACGGTTGATCAGAGCAGTTCGCTGAATTCGAGCTATTTCCGCGCCGCCGCGATGGCGCGCTTTCTTGACCGCCCGTACATGATTACGGAATATTCGCACAGCTCCTTCAACCGCTACCGCCACGAACGCGGGCTCTACTTCGGTTCCTATGCGGCGCTTCAGGGCTGGGATGACCTCACCCCGCACTCGAGCACGGTCCGGCTTTCGGTTGATCCGCTCTGGTGTTTCGAGCACGGCATGGATCCGATTTCCCGCGCTTCGGAGGTCGTCGCCGGATTCGCGTTTCTGCGCGGCGATGTGAAGGAGGCTCCGCATTCGGTCGGGGTTCTGCTGAAAAACAAAAATCTTTTCCCGAAGAATTATCTTGCGGCGATCGGCGACGACTACGGCAAGCTTTCGATGCTGACGAAAGTCGGGATTCTCTATCCGGAAGGCAAAGCTCTGATGAAAGTCGGGAGCGCGAAACCGGATCTGATGTTTGAGCCGGAATCGTTTTCGCCGCTGCAGGTGACCTCGTGGTATGTCAGCGCGGATAATTCTGACGGGACGCTTTTCCCGAAGTTCGCGGAGCAGCTGCGGAAGGAGAAAATTCTTCCTCCGGGAAACAGGACCGACTGGTCGAAACGCCTCTATCAGAGTGAAACGGGCGAACTGACACTGGATGCCCTGCACAAAAAAATGACCGTTGTCACGCCGCGTCTCGAGGGAGCGATTCTGAAGCCGGGACAGCAGGTTTCGCTTCCGGTTCTTTCGGTCGGCGAAGTCCCTTCAGCCGTATCGGTCGCCGCCGCATCGCTGAAAGCGGATGAGAATCTGAAAGAGGCGTCGCACATTCTCCTGACGGTTGCGACGAATGCGTTCAACACGAACATGACGTTTGAAAACGCGTCGATGTTCTGCTGTGTGAATCCGGGTGAGCTTCCGGTTCTGATCGAGTCGATTCAGTGCGACGTCGCACTTGCGACGACCCGCACCGCTCCGCCGAAAGTTTACGCTCTGCATCTCGACGGAACGCGTTTTGCGGAACTTCCGTGCAAACTGGAGAATGGCAAACTCGTTTTGAGTATTGACACCTCCAAGCTCAAAAACGGCACTCCGTTCTTTGAAATCCGCTACTGATTTGGGAATACATGAAACGGCGGGAGTTTCGCACTCCCGCCGTTTCGCTGAATTTTTTGCGGTTCCCTTTTTACATCAGACCCCAGGCATGAAGGTCGGATTCGAGCTTGGCGGCGTCGAAGACCTGCCCCGGACGCCATTGACCGTTGTACTCCATGGTCGGAACGACCCAGTCGTCTCCGCCGTTGACGTCGACGACTTTTTTGACCACGTCTTCCGGCTGCGCTTCAATGTCGAGTGCCTCAAACGGAATGTTGTGGCTGCGGAGAAACTCCATTGCCTTGTGACAATGCGGACAGACGTTCCAGTAATAGACTTTCAGCATGATTCCCCCCTTATGGTTGATGGTTGGCTAACCATAGCACCGTTTCCCGGAAAAGTCAAGCGTTTTCTTCTTTTACCGCGAGAACGGCTTGACGGTAAAGGTCGCGCAGAGCGTTCGCATCCGCATCCGGAAGGTTTTCCCGCTTGAGGCGGAGCTCGAAAATCTGCGATTCCGTCATTTCCGCAACCTGTTCCGGGGTGATGGCTTTGACGGCGTGAACCTCTGTTTTCGCGGAGCGGAGAATCAGGGGATAATTCTTCATGCGCTTCTGAAACAGGGCGTCCGTCCGGGAGACGAGTTCCGCGCCGGAAAGATCATTCGCGGTGACCTCACAGAGAATTTCTTTTTAGGAATCGGCAAAGGCTTCCAGCCGCGGTTCGAGTTCGTTCCAGTTTCCGCAGAGACGGCGGATGTCCGAGAACTGCGGAACCGGAAGTTCTGCGATATGTGGTGTGCGTCCGGTGAACTCAATTTCGCAGACCGTGCGCGGGGCGGCGTCCGAGAAACACATTTTCAGCGGAGAGCCGGAGTAGCGGATGTGATCGGCTCCGATTTTCTGCGGCTGATGAATATGTCCGAGCGCGTAGTAATCGGGCGTTTCCGGAAGAAGTGCGGCGTCGAAAGCTCCGATGCCGCCGATGTATTCCCGCATTCCGTCGTTCGGGACGGTGCGGCTGCCGCTCAGGAAGAAATGTCCGGTCAGAACCACGGGAATATCGCGTCCGGCGCGGAGCTCTTCGGCTTTCTCCGCAACCCGGCGGTAATGATTGCGGAGTCCGGCGATCACTTTTTTTTCGTGATCCGCGAGATTTTCTCCGAAGACGAGGGAGACAAGGTCGGCGTCGCGCAGGTAGGGAACGGCGCCGATGACGAGTTCCGGTTCCCCGGATTCGCTGCGGAGAGCGATGACTTCCTCTTCCGGTTCTGGGGAGGCGGAGCCGAAAATGTAGATGGGGAACGCGGAGCGGAGCAGTTCGCGCGGGGCGTTCAGGAAAGACGGCGAATCGTGGTTGCCGCCGGTGATGACCGCCGCCCGGCACGGTGTCGCCTGAAGTTCGCGGAGAAATTCATAGTAGAGACGGACGGCGGAATTCGGGGGCGCGGAGGAGTCGAAGACGTCCCCCGCGACGATGAGCGCATCGATTCTGCGCTCCTTGACGGTATTGAGAATCCAGTTCAGAAACGCGGCGAACTCGTCGTCGCGCTTCCGGTTGTGGAACTGGTGCCCGATGTGCCAGTCGGATGTGTGAAGAACGCGCATCAAAGGAAGATGTACTTCAGGATGAAGAGCACGGCGAGGACGTAGATCAGCGGCGTGTTCTTTCCGGTTCTTCCCGCGAAGTTGAGCAGAGCCCATGCGATGACTCCGAGGCAGATTCCTTCGGAGATGCTGTACGCGAACGGCATGGAGATGATCGTGACGTAAGCGGGCAGGGCCTCATACAGGTTGGAGAAGTCGATCTTGCGGATCGGTTCCATCATGTAGAGCCCGACCATGATGAGCGCGGGAGCGGTTGCGAACGCGGGGATTGCGAGGAAGATCGGCGCGAACAGCAGAGCGACGAGGAAGAGGATTGCGCCGGTGACGGCGGTCAGTCCCGTGCGTCCGCCTTCGGAAACGCCGGTTGCGGATTCCAGATAGGCGGTTGTCGTGGAGGTGCCGAAGAGGGCGCCGACGGAGGTCGCGATGGAATCGGAGAGAAGAGCTCCGCGGATCTGCGGGAGGCGTCCGTCCTTGTCGAGCATATCGGCTTTTCCGCAGACTCCGATGAGCACGCCGAGCGTGTCGAAGAGATCGACGAAGAGGAATGCGAACATCACGACGAGGAAGTTGACGGAACCGACGAGGAGCCCGCCGGAAACGTCGGCGCCCTTGAGGGTCCATGCGGAGACGTTGAACGCCTGTCCGAAGAGTTTTCCGAATCCGTGGAACGGAGCGAGCATGGAATCGACGCTCAGAGTCGGCAGCATGGAGTGGCAGCCGAGTTCCGGTTTGATCTGATAGAGTCCGGTGAGCTGTGCGATGATTCCGAGCCCCCAGGTCACGAGGATGCCGATGAGGATGCTTCCGCGTATCTTTTTCTGATTCAGAAAGGCGATGATGAGCACGCCGACCATTGCGAGGATCGCGGAGATTCCGTGCGTGGAGATGTTTTCTTTGGTGAAGTGCTGGAAGCTGACGAGAGTGGCGTCGTTGTTGACGATGATGTGTGCATTCTGCAGGGCGATGAATGCGATGAAGAGACCGATTCCGACGCCGACCGCGGTTTTGAGGGGGGCGGGAATGGCGTTGAAGATGGCTTCACGCACTTTGGTGAGGGAGAGTATGAGGAAGATGAATCCTTCGAGGAAGACGGCGAAGAGCGCGATCTGCCAGGAGTAGCCCATCTGAGCGACTACTGTATAGGCGAAGTAAGCGTTGAGTCCCATTCCCGGAGCGAGGAGGAGGGGGAGGTTTGCGCTGAACGCCATGATGATGGTTCCGGCGAATGCCGCAAGCGCGGTTGCGACGAAGACGCCGCCTCTGTCCATGCCGGTCACGCCGAGGATGGCGGGGTTGACGGCGAGGATGTACGCCATTGCGAGGAATGACGTTACACCCGCGAGCAGTTCGGTCTTCAGTGTTGTCTTGCTCTCTTTCAGATGAAAGAGCCGTTCGATGATTCCGTTGTTCATGTTGAGAATCCTGTGTTGTTTTCGTTGAAAACTGTTAAGATACATCGGGAAACGGGAAAATCAAGTTTCTGATGGAAAGAATCAGAGCATTTCCCCGGAATTCCGGAATTCGGTGGGCGTCATTCCGGTCTTCTGTTTGAACTTTGCGGAGAATTCGTGTGCGGAGCAGTACCCGAGCGATTCGGCGATGTCCGCGACGGTCATGTTGCGGCGGAGGAGGAGTGCGCGGGCCGCGGCGATACGGCGGCTTGTCCGGTAGTGATTGGGTGACATGCCGACGATCTCCGCAAATTTCTTGCGGAAGTTTTCGTATCCCCATCCGTTTTCACGTGAGAAGGCCTGTATGTTGCACGGAGTGCGGAAATCGGCGCAGAGCCACGCGCATGCTTTTTTCATGAGAGTTACCGTCGCATTGCTGTCGTCGTGCTTGCGGATAACTTTTGCTGCCAGTTCAAAAAAGCGGGGGACCATATCCAGAAGATAACGTTCCGGGTAGTGCTGAAGCTCTTTTTCCAGATCAAGGTATTTCCGGCACCATTCGTCATCGGGCGAGAACTTCCCGGTTGGCGTTTCCGGCAAGGTGTTGCAGTAGGTGCGGAAATAAGGGTAGGCGTTGCAGCCGAGAGACAGGAATAATTCGACCCAGTCGCTTTCCTGCTTGATACGCATCCGGTGCATCACGCCCGGAATGCGCAGAAAATAGCTGTTCGCATGGAGCGGATAAGATTTTTTCGTTTCCCAGTCAACATATTCTCCATCTCCCTGGAGAACGAGGCAAATTGCAAAAAAAGCGAAGGATTCAGGAGGCGGACAGCAATTCTTTTTATCCGTTTTATGTATGATTCCAAGGCCGAGTTTGTCCTCGCCGCGTTCTCCGACTGTACGGAAGCAGTACCTCATGTTTTGAACAGTACCAAACCGCATATC
>URNE01000088.1 GCA_900549045.1 uncultured bacterium
TTCGACCGCGTACTCCTCTTTCGCGACGCCGCGGGAAAAATTCGGAAAATCCAGCTTGTCGATTACAAGAGCGACCGTTCCGGAGATCCTGAATTCTACCGGGCGGCATATTCCGGACAGCTCTTCCGTTACGCGGAAGTCCTGAAATCTCAGTATAAAGTTCCCGTCGAACCGGTGATTTTCATGCTGAGAACAGGAAAAATGCTGAAATTGACATGATTTTTTGCGGATTTCATTTGAAATTTCCGGCTTTCGGTTGAATATTGAAAGGGAAAGGAAGGAGATTCGGTTATGGGTAAAAGATCGCGCCGTATGGAACGGAAGGAAAAACGTTTGAAACGGATGAAAACCGTGAACGGAGTGCTGTCCACGGCCGCCGGAGGCTTCGGCTTCGTCAATGCGGCGGACGGGACGGAAGTCTTCATTCCGCCCTCAGGCATGAACGGCGCACTCGACGGCGACGCCGTCGAAACCCAGATCACCTCCGAGCGCGACGAACGCGGTCCCGTCGGCCGCGTCTCCCGCATTCTCAACCGGGGACGGGAATTCATGGTTTGCGAACTCGTCGACGGACATTCCGCCCGTCCTCTGAACCGCAACATCCCGACGACGATCAAAATCAGCGGATCCCTCAAAGGAGCGAAAAAGGGCGACTGGGTCAAACTGCGTCTGCTGGACAGCGGCTCGAAATATACGGAATCCCTGCGCGGCGCGGTTGAAGAGCCGCTTGAAAAGGCGGGAACTGTCTACGGCGACCTTCTTGCAGTCGCCCGTGAGTTCGACATGCCCGGTCCATACTCGCCCGAATTTGAAACGTACGCGGCAAAACTCCAGCCGTCGGCGACGGTTCGGCGCGAAGATCTTTCCAACCTCTTCACCGTCACAATCGACCCGAAAGACGCGAAGGATTTCGACGACGCGCTTTCCATTGAAGACGGAGACAAAGAGTGGAAAATCGGCGTACATATCGCGGACGTCGCCGCCTATGTGCGCCCCGGAACCAAGCTCGACCGCGAAGCGCGCAGACGCGCGTTTTCCTCCTACATTCCCGGCATGTTCCGCCCCATGCTGCCGCGTCCGCTGACACAGAAAATCAGTCTGCGGCAGGAGGCCGATTCGCTGGCTCATACCGTCCTTCTGACCATCCGGAAACGCGACGGCGCAATCACCTCAGCCCGCCGCACTTTCTCGCTGATCCGCGTCAACCGCCGGCTGAACTACGATGAAGTTCAGGAGTTTATCGACGGCACAACGCCCGACACATGGACCGGGGAGCTCAAGACAGCCGTTGCTCTGCTGGTCAGAGCGACGCGCAAAATGCGTTCCCGCCGTAAACGCCGTGAAGAGTTTCTTTCCTTCGACACGCCGGAAATCCGCGTGCTCTGCGATGAAACGACGCATGAAATTCAGGGCATAGAACGCCGCGAACAGCGGGAATCCGATGAGCTCGTCGAGGAGTGCATGCTCGCTGCCAACAGCGCCGTCGCGGAAGAGATTTCCATTGCAAATTTCGCCGGAATCTACCGCATTCATCCCGAGCCGGAACCGGAGAAGCTGGATGAATTCACCCTCTTCGTCGCCGCGCTCCTGAAACGGATGCCGGGAGATTTGACAAACCGCAAAGTCTGCAACGAGTTCCTGGATCACCTTCCCGACGACCACCGGAAATATGTCATCACCGCGAATTTTCTGCGTGCCATGGCACGCGCCTCCTACTCGCCCGATCCGGGACTGCACTACGGGCTAGGAAAGACTCGCTATTCGCATTTCACCAGCCCGATCCGCCGCTATTCCGACCTTGCTTTGCATCAGCAGCTCCATGCGGCGGCGGAAAACACGCGGCTGCGTTCCAAAAAAACATTTGCCGCGATCGCCCTGGAATGTTCCAAGCGCGAGGAACGGAACGATGAAGCCTATTTCGCCGCAAACGACCGCCTGAAACTTCACTATCTGAAGTCGCGGAATGCGCTGGAGGCAATGAAGCTTTACGAAGGAGTCGTCATTAAAATGTCGTCGCAAGGCATGATCTGCGATATTCCGGAATACGGATTGCGCGGTTTCGTCCCCGCGTGTTATCTGCGTTCCCGCACGAAACGTCCGCCGAAAACGGGCGACTTCATCTATCTGTATCTGGACAGTCTGGATTTCTCGCGCGGCTCGGCGGTGTTCCGCCCGACGCTGTAAGCGGATCAGTTCTTATACCACTTCGGCATCCCCCGGGTCCGGAGGGCGGCGACATGTTCGACACGGTCGCGCAGAATCTCTTCGCGGGACCAGCGCAGCAGCGGATCGCGGTACGGTGTGCCGGCAGTGGATTTTGTGGCGATCAGGATTTCCTTTTCCGGAAGCGGCGGAAGAACCGGATTTGCATCCAGAGCCGCAACCGTCCCTCCCTTGCGGCGTCCGAACGGCTTCGATTCATAGAGATGGAATCCCAGCTTCAGCAATGCGCCCTTAAACGGAAAAGCCCCGCAATAGGAGGCAAGCAGACCGTCGGGTTTCAGGCGGTCTTTGAGTTTGGACAGGAAATCGATGGTCCAGAGCTCCGGATTCGTATCGGGCGTGAAGCCGTCGAGAAAGATAAAATCGTAATGTGCGGCAAGGTAGCGCACTGATTCCCTGGCGTCTCCGAGCATAAGCTCCACCCGCGCGGCAGACGATTCATAAAAACCTTTTTCCGCAAGGGAACGGACGATTTCCAGCCCTTTCCGTTCCGGCAGACGCCGTGCGGCATCGAGAGCGGCGGGATCCGCTTCGAGCGTTGTAATGTAAAGTTTGCCCTTGCCCCCGGTGTTTTCCGCCAGTTCAACTGCGGAACAGACATTGAAGCCCATTCCGAACCCGACATCCAGAATCGACGCGCTCTTTCCGTTTTTCAGACGCTCGGCGACTCCGCAGGGAATCAGATATTTGCGGGCGGATTCCTCCCACGCTCCCGCCGTGCTGTGGAAGTGCTGGCGGTATCCGGGATGATAAAAGGTGTAGGAACCGTCTTCCGTCCGCACCGCTTTCATGCAGTCCGGAGAGATTTCGCCCGACTCAAACATTTTCAGGAACATATCGGTGAATGCGGATTTTGACATCCACCAGTGCGGCGCGACAATCTCCTCTTTCGGAGCATCGGCGCAAAGCCGCATCACGATCCAGCCTTCCGGAAGTTCCCGTAGAAAGCGGGCAAGAGCCGCCGCATATTCGTATTCATTCAGGGGAACAACCTTGCCCTCATGGAACATCTTTTCGAGCTTTGTTCCTTTCAGCACCAGCAGGTTGTGAACTTTCACTCCTGAGAACGGGAGTTCCGCGAGTTTGTGCGCGGTCTGCAGAAAATCCGTCTCCGTTTCCCCCGGCAGCCCGAGAATCACATGGGCGGAAACTTTGATTCCGTGCGCATGAAGACGCGCAACCGCATCCGCGACCGCATCGAAATGGTGTCCGCGGTTGATACGGTCCAGCGTTTCATCATTGGCGGATTGCACGCCGAGTTCAACCCAGACATCATACTGTTCCGTCAGTTCCGCAATCACCGCAACCGTTTCCGGCGGCAGACAGTCGGGACGCGTGGCGATGATGACCGTGTTGAACGGCGCAAGCGAGAGCGCACGGCGGTAGATTTCCCGCAACGTTTCCGCCGGGGCGTTCGTTGACGTAAACGCCTGGAAATAAGCGGCATACGGCGGATCAGCATGATAGCGGACACGGACATATTCCTCCCCGCGGCGCACCTGTTCTTCCAGCGTCATGCCGTCATGAAGATGCTGTGCGCGGCTTCCTTCCGCCGAACAGAACGCGCATCCGCCGCGCCCTTTCGGATCGCGGTGCGGACAGGAAAGCCCGAGATCAAGCGGAATGCGCTGAATCGCGTGTCCGTACCGCCCGGTGAAATAGTCTTTCAGAGTCCGGACAGTTTTCATTGTGCAGGCAGAAACGATGCATAGGAATGAAGCGTGCGGATAGCCTCCGCCGGACCTTCCTTCGCACGGAAAACAGCGGTTCCGGCAACAAGAATTGAGGCTCCGGCCGCGATGATTCCCGGGGCGGTCTTTGCGTCGATTCCGCCGTCGACCTGAATCCGGCAGGCGGGATTGTGGGTACGGAGAAGTTCATGCAGTTCCGCCACTTTCGGAATCATATCCGCCATAAAGGACTGCCCGCCGAACCCCGGTTCAACGGTCATCACGAGCACCATATCCACATCCTTCAGATAGGGAACAATCGCGGACGCCGGGGTTTTCGGCTTGACTGAAATGCCGACCGAAACGCCCTGCTCGCGGATTGCGCGGATCACGGCGGCTGGGTCATCCTCCGCCTCGACATGGAAGGTCAGCAAATCCGCCCCCGCATCCGAAAACGGCCCGACATACCGGAGCGGATGAGAAATCATGAGATGTGTGTCGAACAGCGAATCCGAATGCGCGCGGAGCGACTTCACTAGCGGCGGTCCGAAGGTGATATTCGGAACGAAATGTCCGTCCATGACATCAAGATGAATCATGTCGCATCCCGCCTCTTCCACCATGCGGACGCCTGCCGCAAGATTGGCGAAATCAGCGGAAAGAATGGACGGCGAGACGAGGATTCCGTCCGCGGGAAGAGCGGTCAAAAGGTGTTTCATGCATTGCCTCCGTTTGTTGTGCCGCCGTACGGATACGGCAGAAATTTCAGATCGCTTCTGTTATGGAGCATGCAGCTGCCGATCGTGTAGATGTAACGGAAACTGTCCGATGAGACCGCGCAGGAAAAGAGCATGGCGGCGACCAGCGACAGCAGTTCTTCCGTTCTCCAGATATGAATTCCGGGCTCCGGATTCGGCATTTCGCCCCACTGGTGCGAAGGCGAATAGAGCGTCCCGTCCCGCAGCAGGACGAATTCGCCCTGAAAGCGAACCACGTCGAACGGCATGTTGAAGTGTTCACCCGTCAGTTTGGCGATGATGCAGCACATGAAATCCGTTGCAAAACCATCTTCAAGAATCGTTCCGATGCAGATCTGGTCGGCGTTCATATCTTCCATGAACGAGGGCGAACAGGTGAATTTTTTCTGAAGCTGGAGCAGCAGACGGCGCGGTGTGGAACAGCTGCGCTTGCCGATTTCAGCGAGAAAATCGTTCCACTGGTCGGAAATCTCTCCGCGCGTGTCGTTGTCGAACCAGAGCAGATGCAGACGCAGAATTCCTTCCAGCAGAGAGATTTCGTTCCGTTCCAGGGCTTCGCCGAGCTGACGGCGGTTCCGGCGCTTGATGATTGCTGACTGCAGCTGATGAATCCGGCGGCGCAGTTTTGCGTCGGAGGTCTCCTGCAGAGAGCGCAGAATGCGCTCCAGACGCGGATCGTCCTGCTGAAGCAGCTCCGCCATTGCAATGCTGGCGGACTGTTCGTTGTCGTCGTCCAGAAGTTTCAGAAGATTCTTGAAGTTGTCGGACATTGGCTCACCGCTTTTCCGGAAAATATCCTTTTAATGCATCGGAAGCAATTTTCTTGACGTCGGTCGAAAAATCCGCTTTGAGAATCCAGCGGAGGAATTCGGGATTTTCGATTGCGATTTTCTTCAGCGGTTCTCCCGCGTGGCGTCCGAATCCGACCACGGCTTCGCCGGCGCGCCATTTGAAACGTCCGTCGGGATCGATGGCGTCCGGAATCTTCGGCATGCAGAGCTGATGAATCGTATCAAGATCCGGCGTGAATTCCACATCTTCGGGAAGTTCTTCGGAGGTCCACCGGGAATACTTTTCCACTTCAGCCTCAAAGACTTCGAGCGAGGCGAGAGTGTCGGCTTCCGCGGAATGCGCATCCTCCAGACTTTTTCCGCAGAATTTCCTGTAGGCGGCGGAAAGAGTGCGCGGCTCCATCTTGCAATAGAGATAGTAGGCGTCCACAATGCGGCGGTTCTTCACATCGAATTCAAGTCCGGCGCGCTGAAACTCCTTCACGAGCACGGGAACATCGAATTTGACGATGTTGTAACCGCCTAGGTCGCAGTCTTCAAGATAGATGTAAAGGCTCTGCGCAATCTGGCGGAATACGGGTTTGTCCTTGACGTCTTCATCATAGATTCCGTGGATTGCGGACGACTCCTCCGGGATGTGCATTTCCGGATTGATGCGGCGTGTTTTGACTTCACGCGCGCCGTCGGGGAAGAGTTTGACAACGGATATTTCAACAATCCGGTCGGTAAGCATATTGGTTCCGGTTGTCTCCAGGTCGAAAAACACCAGCGGACGGTCTTTGATGATGGAAAGCATAAAATTGACTCCTTCGATTTTCAGCATGGAATATACACCGGATTGAAGGATTTAGCAAATGCAATTAAAGAAAAGTTCGCTGAAAGATGAGTTCGGCGAACTTTTCCGGAAGAAACGCTTATCCGTTGCGCTTCTTTGCTTCGCGGAACGCTTCAAGCGCGGCGGGGAACGGCGTCAGAACGCGCTCCAGAACGCCCTGCACGTATGAAATGCACATCCCGTAATTCGTCACCGGAACGCCCGCTTTTGCGGCGGTCTGAATCCGCGACAGCACCTCGCGGCGGTTCAGCATGCAGCCTCCGCAGTGAATGACCAGCTTGAAGTCGGAAAGATTTTCGGGATAATCGCGTCCCGCGTAAACCTGAACGTCCAGCCCCTCCCCCGCGAATTGACCGAGCCAGCGCGGAATCTTCACCCGCCCGATATCATCCTTCGTTGCATGGTGCGAACATGCTTCCGCAATCAGAACCTTGTCTCCCGGACGCAGCGCGTCAATCGCGGCGGTTCCGCGCGCCATCAGGAGCATGTCGCCTTTCAGACGCGAAAGCAGGATGGAAAAAGTCGTGCACGGAATCCCCGCCGGAGTCTCCGCGACCATTCTTTTGACAACCTGCGAATCGCAGACGACCAGATCCGGCGGATTCTTCAGATTCTCCAGAACCTTTGCGTAGCCGTCCTCTTTGACCGTGAGAATCGCGGCGTCGTGGTCGAGCGCATCGCGGATGGTCTGCACCTGCGGCAGAATCAGACGCCCTTTCGGAGCCTGCAGATCAATCGGGACAATCAGCACCACCAGTCCGCCCGGCTTCACGAGATCGCCGATCAGCGGTGGAGTGACGATAAAGTCTTCAGGCACATTTTCAATCAAAGCTTTCTTGAAATCCGCGATATAGTTTTCGCGTTTTTCCCGGTGAACGCTGCTGACGGCAACCGCCGATTTTACTCCGGCCTCCTTCAATCGGGCGAGAAACGCTGAGTCCGGCTCCCGTAAATCGCATTTGTTGACGACCGCGACCACGGGAATCTTATGTTCTTTCGCCTCCGCGAGAATGGTCTCTTCCGGCGCCCCCCAGCGTTCTGCTTCGCAGAGAACCACTGCGATATCCGCCCGGTTGAACACGCGCATGCTGCGCTTGACGCGTTCCGCACCGAGTTCGGTAACATCGTCGATTCCCGCGGTATCAAGGAAAACGAGCGGACCGAGCGGCAGGAGTTCCATCGTTTTTTCGACCACGTCGGTTGTCGTTCCGGGAACCGGCGACGTAATCGCGACATCCTGTCCGGAAATGAGGTTGAGAAAGCTGGATTTGCCCACATTCGCGCGTCCGAACAGGGCTATTTGCAGACGGAGAGATTTCGGCGTGTTTTCCATAGTGCAGACCTTTGTTTCATTTTTTCTGTAACTTTTTTCCATGTCAAATTCCTATAAAACAGATATCCTGAACACATAAAAAATCCCGGAACTGCCAGACAGGCAATTCTCTCAACCAAAAACCAGATTGCATGATTAATCCACGCTACTGGTTCTATAAAAATATGCATATTCTGTGCATGAATGCACACAACAAGAATGCATAAAGTAAAATTGTACCATAAAACGTTATTCTTAAACTTTTCTTCTTTCATTTTTCTATAGCCTTTTTTATTTTTTTTTTTTTTTTATTTTTGTTGTTTATTTTTTTTATTTTTTTTTTTTTCAAGCAGAAGACGGCATACGAGATCTGATCGTGACTGGAGTTCAGACGTGTGCTCTTC
>URNE01000089.1 GCA_900549045.1 uncultured bacterium
AAAAATTCCCCGTTCTCGGCTTCGATATTGGCGGAACGAAAATTGCAATCTGTCTCGCGATGAGCGACGGAACGGTCCTCGCATCCGGACGCGTCAGCAACAAAATGAAAAAGCCGGACGAGGTTCTTCCCCTCGTCGTCGCGGAAGGCGAACGCCTCCTCGCGGAAGCCGGACTCGCCAAGAAGGATCTCCGCGCGGTCGGCATCAGCTCGCCCTCCCCGATGGATTTCGACAAAGGGCTCATCTGCAACCCCTGCAACCTCAACGGCTGGATCGACGTTCCCATCCGCGACTATCTCGGCAAGGCGTTTGAAACGGAAGCCTTCTTCGACAACGACGCCAACGGCGCCGGACTCGCCGAATGGTTCTTCGGAGCGGGCAAAGGCACGCAGGACATGATCTACCTCACCATGTCCACCGGCATCGGCGGCGGCATCATCGCCGGAGGAAAACTCCTCCGCGGAAAACACAACCTCGCCGGAGAAGTCGGTCACATGAGCATCGACAGCAAAGGACTCAAATGCAACTGCGGTCTCGTCGGCTGCTACGAAGCCTACTGCGGCGGCGTCGCCATGGCGAACAACCTCCGCCGTGAACTTGCGGACAAGCCGGACAGCATGATCGTCCAGCTCGCGGGCGGCGACTACGGCAAGATCGATGCGATCTGCCTGGAAAAAGCCATCCGCGCCAACGATCCGTTCGCTCTGGAATTCTGGGATCGCGTGATGGAGCGCAACGCTCAGGCCATGGGAGCCCTCATCAACGTCTTCAACCCGGAAATGATCGTGCTCGGAACCATCGTCAAAAGCATGGGACCGCTCTTCATGGATCCGCTGATGGCGAAACTGCCGGCTTACGCATGGAAACAGAATATCGACACCTGCAAATTCTCCGTCACCGGAATCTCCGGCAAGAGCGGCGGCGAACTCGCCGGCGTCGCAATCGCCCTCAACTTCCTCTACGAGCGCGGCGACTGGCAGCTGCCCTGGTAATCATACGGATAAAGGAACTGAACGATCATGCGCGTCAACCTCAAAAGCAAATATTCATGCAGACGGAAACGGGATTACGTCACGCTCATCGCTGTCCTGATGTTCTCCCTGATCGTTCTGTTCGAACTCTATCTGATCTTCATTCTCCCGCTGCAGCTGCGGCGGGAGGATGCCATGGCTCTCCACGTCAACCGCCAGCGCGTCACCAGGCAGGCGGATGAACTCCGCAGACGATGCGGGGATTTCCTGAAAAACAACTCCGACTCTCTGCGCAAAGGGGAAATCTCCATGGTGCTCTCTTCGCTCGACGTGCTGGCGATCTATCTCCGCAACAACCAGGAACATCTGAACATGGCCCAGATCAGGGAGATCAGATCCACCCTCGACCGCTCCGCCGCGCGCGTCAGCGACTGGGAAAAACAGAGATTCCTTGTCAAACGCGGAACGTTCAACACCTCCCTTCTTCAGAAAAATCTGGAGGAAAAACTGCACCGCTTCGACAAACTCCTTCCTCAGAAACTGAAATAAACTACGGATCCCGATCATGGCTCTCTCCAGCGAACGTATTGAAGAAATTCTGAACCGTGCGAAAAACATGTCCATCGCCGTTCTCGGCGATCTCATGGTGGACGTCTATCTCATCGGCTCCGCCAACCGCATGTCCCAGGAGGCCCCCGTCCCCGTCCTGCAGGTCAAACGCACAGAACGCAGACCCGGCGGCGCGGCAAACGTCATGCGCAACATCACATCCTTCGGCGCAAAAGCCGTCGCATTCGGAGTCGTCGGAAACGACGCCCCCGGCGACGAACTCCGCAAGCTCCTCGCCGACAACCATGTCGACGAATCCAATATCCTCTCCGACCGCCGCAGAACCACCGAAAAAATGCGCGTCATGACCGCAAACCAGCAGATCGTCCGCGTCGATTTCGAAGACATCTTCCCCGTCTCCAAAGAAGTCGCGGCGGAAATGGAAGCCCGGCTCGCAAAGCTCATCCGCGAACACAAAGTCGACGCCGTCATTTTTGAAGATTACAACAAAGGGCTGCTCGACCGTGACACCGTCCAGCGACTCGCCGACATCGCCCGCGAAAACGGAGTCATCACCGCCCTTGATCCGCACCCGGGGCATCCGATGGAAATTCAGGGGCTCTCGGTCATGACCCCGAACCGCTCCGAAGCTTTCGGGCTCGCCGGACTCTACTGTTACGACGCCGTGTCGCCGGTGGAAAACGACAACAATCTCAAGCTCGTCGCCGAACGCATTCTCCGCGCGTGGAACGTCGGCTCTCTGCTCATCACCCTCGGCGCGCAGGGCATGGCCCTCTTCCGCGACGACGCTCCGCTCCACGCCATCCCGACCAAAGCGAAGGAGGTTTTCGACGTCTCCGGAGCCGGAGACACCGTCATCGCAATCTACACGCTCTGCCGCGCCGCCGGAGCCGACGAACATGAAGCCGCGGAAATCGCAAACCATGCCGCCGGAATCGTCGTCGGCAAAGTCGGAACCGCGATCACCTCCCCGGAGGAACTGCTCCGCGTCTTCCGCAGGAATGAAGCGGGAAAATGAAAAAACGGGAAAAGATCAATCTCGTCTACGACCTGCTCGAAGCCGAGTACGGACCACAGGTCTGCGCGCTCGAACACACAACGCCGCTTCAGCTCCTCGTCGCAACGATTCTCTCCGCGCAGTGCACCGACAAGATGGTGAACCGGGTGACCGTCGAGCTCTTCGCGAAGTACCGCACCGCGCAGGACTACGCGCAGGCGGAGCCCGCCGAACTCGAATCCATCATCCGCCGCTGCGGATATTACCGCGCAAAAGGAGCAAACATCATCGGAGCCTGCAAGCGCATCGTCTCCGACTTCGACGGCGAAGTGCCGGATACCATGGAGGAGCTCACCGCCCTCCCCGGCGTCGGACGCAAAACCGCGAATGTGGTACTCGGCGACGCCTTCGGCGTTCCCGGGCTCCCGGTCGACACCCACGTCAAGCGCATCGCAAATCTTCTCGGAATCGTCGATTCGGACGATCCGGTGAAGATTGAATCCGAACTTTGCGCGAATCTTGATCCGCGGCGCTGGAGCCAGTTCTCGCATCTGGTCATCGTCCACGGACGCGGCATCTGCAAGGCGAACCGCCCGGCGTGCGCACGGTGCGTCCTGAACAAAATCTGCAAATACGGGAAAAAACATGTCGCTTAAACAGAAATTCAGACAGATCAAGAAACTGCCGGACTGGGTCTACAAGCCGATCGTCTGGCTGCTGCTCCTCTGGCGTTCGACTCTGCGCCGGGAAATTGTGGACGAGTCGGGCGAAGTGACGAATCCGCAGCCGCCCGCAATCGGCGTCACCTGGCACAACCGTCTGCTCTTTTTCCCGCTCCTGTTTCCCGAAAATCTGCGGAAAATGACCTGCGCCGTCATCAGCGCCTCGCGCGACGGACAGTACATCGCGGACCTCGCGGGACAGATGGGCGTCCGCAGCATCCGCGGCTCCAGCCGCAAAAAAGGCTACTCCGCGCTCCACGGCGTGCTTGAAGCGATCGAAGCGAAAAACTTCGTCTGCTTCACCCCCGACGGCCCGCGCGGTCCCCGCTACCGCATGAGCCCGGGGCCCATCTATGCGGCAAGCAAGCTCGGCGTGCCGATTGTCCCGCTCGCCATCAATTACAGCTCCTGCTGGGAACTGAACAGCTGGGACCGTTTCCAGATTCCCAAACCGTTCTCGAAGGTCTCCGTGCATCTCGGCAAAAAGATTTTCGTTCCGCCGGACCTCTCCTCCGAAGAACTCGAAAAATACCGCGTTCTCGTGGAAGAACGCCTGAACGAAGTTTCGCTCGTTTCCAAATAGGAGGTCGTCATGGAAGTCGCACTGCTCTGCATCGGCGATGAACTGCTGAAGGGGTCCACCGTCAACACAAATCTCGCCTTCCTCGGAGAAAAACTGCTCGAAAACGGCATGATTCCGAAACTCTCGCTCGAAGTTCCCGACCGCGACGCCGATATCCGGGGAGCTCTCGGCTATGCGTTCTCCCGCGCCGACGTCGTCCTCACCTCCGGGGGGCTCGGTCCAACGGCGGACGATCTGACGAAATCCGCCGTTGCGAACTGGTTCGGTCTCCCGCTCGTGCACCGTCCCGAGGCGGAACGCGCGGTGCGGATGTACTGGCACAAGCTTCATTCCGGAACAGCTCCGGTTCACTGGACCCGTCAGGCGGATCTTCCCGAAGGCGCGGAAGCGATCCCGAACGGCTACGGCTCCGCTCCCGGAATCCGACTCGAACGAAACGGGAAAATGATCATCCTCATGCCGGGACCGCCCTCCGAACTCCGCCCGATGTTCACGGATTCGGTCCTCCCGCTCCTCAAGGCGAAACAGACGGAACGGGTCTACACCGATCTGCTCCGCATCGCCGGCGTCGGGGAATCCGAAGTGGAAGACCTCCTCGAACCGCATCTCGTCCCGGAAGTCTCCGCAGCCTACTGCGCCCAGCCCGGACTCGTCCGTCTCTTTCTCACCTCGAAGGACGACGCTCTGCTGAAACGGGTCGCCGCCGAAGCGCGCGAACTCTTCCGCGCCGACATCCTGCCCGCCGGCGTGACCTCGCTCCCCGAAGACGTGCTGCGGCTGCTCAAAGCGAAAAAGCTCATGCTCGCAACGGCGGAATCCTGCACGGGCGGAATGATTTCCGAACAGATCACCGCCGTTCCAGGCTCTTCCAATGCGTTTCTGGGCGGAGTGAATTCGTACGCGAATGAAATCAAAACGCGCTTCCTCGGAGTTTCCGAAGAAACCCTCCGGACCGTCGGCGCCGTCAGCCGCGAATGCGCCGAAGAAATGGTCAACGGCATTGCGGACCGCGCGAAAGCCGACGCCGCGATTTCCGTAACCGGCATCGCCGGACCCGGCGGCGCAACGCCCGGAAAACCCGTCGGCCTCGTCTACATCGGTGTCCGGCTGCACACAAAAACCGTGGTTCTGGAGTGTCATTTCCGCGGCGGACGCGACCAGGTGCGCGAACGGACCGCGGCCAAAGCGCTCAACACGCTCCGCTCCATGCTCCTGGAGTCGGCGGAATGACCCGCCCCTCCATGTTTCCGCCGCCGGAACAGGCGGACGACGAGGGATGCCTCGGCTACACGCCGTCGCTGAGCCTCCCGATGCTCATCGACGCCTATGCACATGGAATTTTCCCCTGGCCGATCCGCGAACGCGAAGTTTTCTGGTTCTCCCCGCCAATGCGGAGCGTGCTCCATTTTGACCGCCTTCACATTCCCTCCCGCCTGAAACGCTCGCTCCGTCAACGCCGCTTTCATCTTAAAATCTCCGAACGGTTCGAAGACGTCATAACAAACTGCTCCCGCGTCCCGCGCAAGGGACAGGACGGCACGTGGATCACCGAGAAAATCCGCCGCGCCTACCGCGACTTCCACAAAGCCGGATACGTTCACAGTTTCGAAGCCTGCAACGAAAAAGAGGAACTCGTCGGCGGCATGTACGGAATCTCCCTCGGACGCGTCTTCTGCGGCGAAAGCATGTTTCACCTTGAGACGGACGCCTCGAAGTTCGCTCTTCTCTCCGCCGTCGCGACTCTGCGGAAATGCGGCGTCGTCATGCTCGACACCCAGGTTCTCACGCCGCTCCTCGGACGCTTCGGCGCCGTCGAAGTCCCCCGCGCGGAGTTCCTCCGGCTGCTCGAAGCGAACATCGGCGACCCGATCCCCGCGGAAGTTCTGCGGGCAAACATCGTTCAGGCGGAGGCCCTCTGCGAATGAAAAAACATACCGTTCATCTCCTGCTTTTCCTTGCGGCGTTCCTGCTGTTCGCCCTCTACGGACTGCGCGGAATGCCGGAACCGGAACTGCTGATGCGGATTGATTCCGCAACCTATCTCGCCCCCGCGCGCTCGCTTCTCAACAGCTTCTCCTATGCGGATGCTTCCGGCGTTCCGACCGCACTCCGCGTGCCGCTCTATCCGGCATTTCTCGCACTCTCGCTTGCGGTGAGCGGAAACAGCCTGCTGTTCTGCATTCTCATGAACTGCGCCCTCTCCGCGATTGCGGTGCCGGTCCTGCATCAGGCCGCGCTGGAATTCACGGAAAACAAACGGATTGCTCTGACCGCCTCGCTCCTGCTGATGTTCTCTCCGACCGAAATCGCATTCGCCCCGATGTTCCTCTCCGAAGGGATGTTCGTGACGATGGTTTCGCTGGAGCTCCTCTTCTTCCTCCGCTTTCTCCGGACACACCGGAATCTTCCGCTTTTTCTGACCGCCGGCGCCGGCGCCGCGGCCGCGTTGACGCGGCCGCTGAACGTGCTCTGGATTCTGCCATGCGCTTTCGTTTCGCTGTTCGTTCCGGGGACCCCGAAACAGCGGTTCCTCCGCGCGGCGGGAGCGGTTCTGGTCTTCGCGATTCTGCTAGCCCCGTGGATTCTCCGCAACCACGCGATCGGCTCCGGCTGGCGCCTCGACGAGGTTTCCGCCGATTCCCTCCGCCACAACGCCTCCGTCGTGGAGAGCCGCGTCAACGACCTCCCCGCACAGTTCTACCGCGACCAGTACGCTCTCACTTTTGAGAAAACCTTTGCGGACAAGACGAAATTTCCGGACCGCGATGCGTGTCTGACCTATGAGGAGCACTATCTTTCCTCAATTCTGATGAAACACCCCGGAACCTATCTGCGCCTCTTCTTCAATCCTTCGAAACTGGTTCCGGACGTTCCGACTTTTCTGGAGAACCTCAAGCTCACGCGCGGCGGACGCGGCACATGGGACGTCATCATCAAGGACGGTCTGCTTGCGGGAATCCGTCACTATTTCGACGGACGCCTCTGGCTTCCGTTTCTTCTGACGCCGCTGATTCTGCTTCTGCTCGCGACCTATGCGGGCGCGGCATGCGAACTCGGCTTTGCAATTTTTGAAAAAAAATGGATGACGCCCCTGTTATTTCTTCTTTTCAGTGTATATTATCTGGCGGTGGTCGGACCGGGCGGCTACCCGCGCTTTCAGCTCCCGGCATTGCCGTTCCTGTGTCTGCTCTGCGCACAGGCGGCGGAACGTTTTCGGAAGAGAAAGGGGATATCATGAAATACATCGGAGCCCATGTATCAATCGCGGGCGGAGTGGAAAACGCTCCGCTGAACGCAAAGGCGATCGGCGCGAAAGCGTTCGCCATGTTCACCAAGAACCAGCGCCAGTGGAAAAGCGCGCCTCTGCCGGAAGAGTCGATCGCCGCATTCAAACGAAACTGCGCGGAATGCGGATTCACCCCCGACCGCATTCTCCCGCACGACGGCTACCTGATCAACATGGGCAACCCGGATCCGGCAAAGCGCGCGCAGTCGCTCGACTCCTTCATCGGCGAAATGAAACGCTGCATGGCGCTCGGTCTCGACCGTTTGAATTTTCATCCGGGCAGTTCGCTTAAAGCGATCTCCGACGAGGAGTGTCTTGCCTTGATTGCGGAGTGCATCAACACCGCGCTTTCCGAAACGGAGGGCGTGACGGCCGTCATCGAGAACACCGCCGGACAGGGCAGCAACCTCGGCTGGCGGTTCGAGCATCTCGCATGCATCATCGAGCGCATCAAAGACCGGTCCCGCATTGGCGTCTGTCTTGACACCTGCCACACCTTTGCCGCCGGCTACGACCTCAAAACTCCGGAAGGCTACGCCGCCACGATGGATGAATTCGAGCGTCTGATCGGCTTCCGTTATCTCCGCGGCGTGCATCTGAACGACTCTAAGAGCAAGCTCGGCGGACATCTGGACCGCCACAACAGCATCGGCGCCGGCGAACTTGGTCTCGGCGCTTTTGAGCTTCTGATGAACGACTCCCGTTTCGACAACATTCCGATGGTTCTCGAGACCATTGACGAAACGCTCTGGCCGAAAGAAATCCGCCGGCTTTACGCCATGATCCGCCGGTAAAACAGAGATTTTCAAAAAAGAAACGCAAATTTTG
>URNE01000090.1 GCA_900549045.1 uncultured bacterium
TTCTCGAACTTCTTTCGCTCGGTCTTCAGCAGGGCGACGAAGCGACCCTTCAGGCAACCGGAGAAAACGAGTCCGAAGCGATCGAAATCATCGCCGCGGCCTTTGAACGCGAATATGATTTTCCTCCGCAGAACTGATCCGGAGCGGTTATGAAGGCAATCATCATAGGAGCCGGAGAACTCGGGCGACTGCTCGCTTCCACGCTCTGCGCGGAGAATCACGACGTCGTCGTCATCGATTCCTCCAGCGAAAACTTTGAACGGCTGAAAGAAAAGCTCGACCTCATGGTCATTGAAGGCTCCTGCTCCGACGTCTCCATCCTCAAACAGGCGGGAATTCAGAACTGCGACACCCTCATTGCGGTCAGCGGCGACGAAGCGGCAAACATTCTCGCCTGCAAAATCGCGGGGAAATTCGGCGTAAAAAAAACGATCTGCCGTTTTTACACCCTCGACTGTTTCTCGCCCGCTGATGGAATCACGCCTGAATTTTTCGGTATCTGGCGCGCCTTCTCTCCCCCGGAACAGTGTGTGCGCAAAATCATCGACACGCTCGGCAACCCCGTCTGTCTTGAAAAAATCCAGTTCACCAATCCGGATGCGCTGATGGAAGTCATTTCCATCACCCCGAGCTCCATGCTGGCCGGCGCGAGGATCAAGGACATCCCCGTTTCCGACGCACTCTCCAAAGTCCGCTTCGCGGCAATCGTCCGCGACCATCAATTTCTCATTCCGCACGGCGACACAGTCTTCGTCCCCGGAGACAAGGTCTACGTCGCCGGGAAAAAAAGCGACGTGGATGATTTCGTCGAAGTCATATCCCCCTCGCCCGCCGTCCGGTCCGCGCCGTTGCGGATCATCATCTCCGGCGCGACCGCGACCGGAACCATCCTCGCGCGGGAACTTCTCGACGGAGATATCGAGGTCAGGTTCATCGAAAAAAGCGAACAGCGCGGAGAACGTCTGCTCGATTCCATGCCGCAGGGGATGCTTGTCATCAAAGGCGATCCGACCGATGAACAGGTCATGGAGGAAGCCGGCATTCAGAACTGCGACGCCTTTGTCGCCGCGGCCGACGATGACGAAGAGAACATTCTCGCCTGCATCATGGCAAAACGTCTCGGCGCGAAAAAAACCATTTCCGTCACGCATAAACCCGAATACATCCGCATCGTCCCGACAATGGAGATGATCGACAGCGGAATCAGCTCGACCCTGGTTTCCGTCAATCTGATTTTGCGGATCCTGGAAACGGGAACCATGCGGATCGACGCGAAACTTCAGCGTTTCCATGCGCATCTCACGGAATTTACGGTTTCCGCGAAATCCCCGCTTGCGGGAAAAACAATCATGGAATGCAAACTGCCCCCGACCGTGGTTCTGGCGCTTCTGTTCCGCGGAGCCGACGTCATTCCGCCCGCAGGCACGACTGTGCTGATCCCCGGCGACGTGGTTGTCGCGATAGTCAACCCGAAGGGGCTTAAAGACATCGAGCCTCTTTTCCCGAAGTGACGCCATGAACACCGCGACGGTTCTCTACCTGATCTCCATTCTGACGACCTTCATCGGTTCCGCGATGCTTGTCTGCATTCCGGTCGGATGGCGAATGCACGACCCCGTTCCGCTTGTCGCCGAATTCGCCGTCTGCGCCGTGACCGCCGTCATCATCGGCCTGACCGGAATCTTTGCAACGCGAAAACGCCATGCGGACAGCGGAAAAGCCGGAATCCGCGAAGGCTTCGCAACCGTCGCTTTCGGCTGGCTCGCCGCACTGATTTTCGCTTCGCTGCCGTTTCTGTTCGTCGCCCGCATGTATCCCGCCGACGCCCTGTTTGAAACCGTATCGGGGCTGACGACAACGGGGGCGTCCGTTATCGTACCGAATCTGCCGCGCTGGGATGGAACCGTGTTCCCGGACGGAGTGGAAAGTCTGCCGCACTGCGTGCAGTTCTGGCGCTGCCTGATCTCCTGGCTCGGAGGCATGGGAATCGTGGTGTTCGCGCTGGTGATTCTCCCGTTCCTCGGAATCGGAGCGACTCAGCTCTACAATGCGGAAGTTCCAGGCGTGAAAATGAACTCCGACCAGCTGACTCCGCGCATCGCCGGAACCGCAAAACTGGTCTGGGGAACCTATGTTGTCCTCACCGCCCTTCAAACGGGGTGTCTCACGCTTGGCGGAATGCCGCTGTTTGATGCGGTCTGCCACTCCTTCTCGACCGTTTCGACCTGCGGATTTTCAACCAAACAGGCGAGCATCGCGGCGTATCCGAATCCGTTCATTCAGTGGACGTTCATTGTGTTTCTGCTCCTCGGCGCATGCAACTTCACGCTTTTTTTCAAAGCGGTGCTGACCAGACGCCGCCTGATCTACTTTCAGGATGCGGAGTTCCGCTTTTTCCTTGCGACAGTCGTCGCTTCGAGTCTGATCATCGCCACGGTTCTGCGTCTGAACTACCCAGAAACAATTCAATCCATGACCGGCGCGGCCGAGCCGAACTGCTGGCTGACGTCGCTGCGTTATGCGGCGTTCCAGGTATCCTCCATCATCTCGACCGGAGGTTTTTCGACCGCGGATTATCTGCAGTGGCCGACCCAGGCGCTGCTGATTCTGTTTCTTCTGACTCTGCTTGGCGGCTGTACCGGCTCGACAGCGGGCGGATTGAAATGCGTCCGGGTTCTTCTTCTCTGCAAACATGTGCTTTCCGAATTGCGCCGCTGTCTTTTTCCGCGTGCGATTCCGGATATCCGTCTGAACGGAGAGCGCATTCAGGCGGCGACGATCAACAAAACCCTTGCGTTCGTCGTTCTGTATCTCGGGATTATCGCGGCGACGGCGTTTCTTCTTCCGTTCCTTTCGAAAATGGATTTCATCACAGCTCTGACGGCCTCGGCGACCTGCGTCGGCAACGTCGGTCCCGGCTTCGGCGCGGTCGGACCCGCCGGCTCCTACGCATGGATGAGCACCCCCGCAAAAGTGCTGTTGTCCTTCGCCATGATCCTCGGACGCCTTGAAATATACACGCTTCTCGTCGTTTTCATGCCCTCATTTTGGAAACGGTGAAAAAAACATTTGACTTTTCGCCGTTGTACCGATATATTTTCAAGATAACGAGGTAAAAAATGGGCAGAACCACTGGGAAGAATAAAATAGCGAAAAAGATTGCCGGTCAGGCGGTCAGACACGCGACCGGAAAAGTGCAGGGCAAGGCGATGCGGACTGCGGCGAAACACCTGCGCGGATATGTGCTCGCAACGCTGATTCTGCTCGGCGCGGCTGGAATCGGATTCTCCTATGTGCCCGAAGAACGCATCCCGGATGCGCTCGAACCGGTTCATACGTTCACCCTCCGCACTCGCAACAATGTCATCGCGAAAATCGCTCCCGATTCCTCGCGCTACGACGACACCGCCGTTGTGCCGGTCCCGAACTCAACTCCGGTCAAACTCTATTTCGCTCCGTCGCCGCATATCCGCGAAGGACTCTGCAAACTCATCGACTCCGCCCAAAGCTCCGTCGACCTCTGCATCTACGACCTCGATCTCTTCGATGTGGCGCGCGCCCTCACCGATGCGGAAAAACGCGGAGTCGCCGTCCGCGTCGTCACCGATACCGACAATTTCAAGCTCCAGGCCGTAAACCGCCTTAAGGACGCCGGAATCCCAGTCGTTCCGGACAACCGGCCGGCAATCATGCACAACAAGTTCGTTGTCGTCGATGCAAAGCATGTCTGGACCGGATCCTTCAACTTCACTGTCAACGGCTCGCGGAAAAACGACAACAATGCGCTGATCCTCGAATCTCCGCAGCTCGCCGCATGCTATCAGACAAAGTTTGAAGAATACTTCTCCGGCAAGTTCGGACCGAAAGCCCGGCGCAAAACAAACGGCGGCAAAGTCGTCATCGGCAGAACCATGCCCGTTGAAGTCATGTTCTCTCCCTCGGACGGCGTGCAGAAGCGGCTCCTGGGCGAACTTTCGAAGGCAAAGCACAGCGTCCGCATGATGGCGTTCTCCTTCACCGCGCCGGAAGTTGCGGAACAACTCTCCGCGCTCGCGAAACGCGGCGTTTCCGTCCGATGTCTGTTCGACAACGGACAGGCTCACGGGAAATACAGCCAGAACAAATTCCTCGGACGCAACGGCGTCGCGGTCCGCCTCGCCCCGAACCGTTCGGGGAAAATGCATCATAAAGTCATCATCATCGACGACGAAACGGTGATCACCGGAAGCTACAACTTCTCCAGGAACGCCGAACGAAGCAACGATGAAAACATTCTCATCATAAAAAACAAGGAGATCGCCCGCGAATTCAACCGCGAATTCCGCCGCTGCTGGCGCGGAACCAAAGGCTATCTCTGAGAAAGGAATTGCCGAATGAAAAAAATTCTGCTCGTCTCTCTGCTGACACTCTCCGCCGCGGTTTTCGCAGCGGAACAGAAAATCGCCGTCCTTGATCTCGACCGCGTCATGCAGGAGTATTACAAAACAAAGATTGTGGAAGCCAACCTCAAGCGCCAGGCGGACATCTATAAGGATTACGCCCAAAAACTCATGGAATCCCTCTCTAAACTCCAGACCGAATTCACCGCTCTCCGCGATGCTTCGCAGAACATCACTCTGACCGAAGCCGCACAGGAAAGCAAACGCCTCGCCGCTCAGGACAAGTACCGCGAAATCGTCGCAAAGGAACGCGAACTCGCAACCTACAACCGCGAAAAATCCGCGCAGCTGCGCGATGACCGCGACCGTGAACGCGCAACCATTCTGAACGACATCCGGAAGGCTGCGGAAAACCATGCCGCACTCGCCGGATACACGCTCGTTCTTGACAAATCCGCCATCTCCGCCACCGGAATGCCGATCGTCATCTACGGAAGCAAAACAATCGAAATCAGCGAACCAGTACTCAAAGAACTCAACACCGGCAGACCCGCCGGAAAATAACAGGAGCCATCCATGAAAACTCTCAGTGCAAAACAGATCGCGGAACTCGTCGGCGGAACCGTCGCGGGCGACGAACAGCGAATGATTTCCGGCGTGAACTCCCTCCGCCTCGCCTCGGCGGACGACGCCTCCTTCCTCGCCTCCATCAAGCACCGCAAACAGCTCGATGAAACTAAAGCGGGAATCGTCCTCGTCGAAAACGGCATGAAACTTGAACCGACCGAAAACCGTACGCTCGTCTTCTGCGAAGCGCCCGACAAAGCGTTCACGCGGCTCTGCGGCGAGTACGCGCCCGAACCGATCCGCTACGAACCGGGCATCTGCCCCGGCGCATACGTCGACCCGACCGCCAAACTCGGAGAAAACGTCTATATCGGCCCCAACGCCGTTGTCCAGGCTCACGCGGAAATCGGAGACGACACGGTCATCGGCGGCGGCGCGTACATCGGACACTACGCCAAAGTCGGCAGAAACTGCATCATCAACGCAAACGCCTCCATCATGCACCGCTGCATCCTCGGCGACCGCGTCATCATTCATGCGGGGTCCGTCATCGGTGCCGACGGCTTCGGCTACACTCCAACCTTCCGCGGCCTCATCAAGGTTCCCCAGAACGGAATCGTGCAGATCGACAACGACGTTGAAATCGGCGCGAATTCCTGCGTCGACCGCGCCCGCTTCGGCAAAACCTGGATCAAGAAAGGAGCGAAAATCGACAACCTCGTGCAGGTCGGACACAACGTCATTCTCGGTGAATCCTCGGTTCTCATCGGACAGTCCGGCGTTGCCGGAAGCGCGGAAATCGGACGCGGCGTAATCGTCTCCGCCCAGGCCGGAGTCAACGGGCATATCACGCTCGGCGACGGCTGTTTCATTGCGGGCGCATCCGCCGCGCAGCGCAGCGTTCCGCCGGGCGTCTCGGTGTTCGGTCTGCCTGCCGAACCCGATGCGGAATACTTCGAACGCCACATGCTCCCGCGCAAGGTGAAACGCCTTCTCGCCCGTATCGAAACGCTCGAAACGGAACTGAAAGCGCTGAAAGAGACGAAGGGCGAATGACGCGTCTTTCCGAATTCCGGTGTCTCCGCTGCGGAACCTGCTGCAAGTGGGAGGGACCGGTGCGCGTCAATGAGGCGGAGATCGAACGGATCGCCGCCTATCTCCATGTCGATGTGCAGGATTTCATCAATCATCACACGGTTCTGACGCCCGACCGCCACGGACTCTCCCTGACGGAGGCCGCGGACGGCAGCTGCGTTTACTATGACGACGCGGCGAAATCCTGCCGGATCAATCCGGTGAAACCGCATCAATGTTCCGCCTTCCCGTTCGAGTGGAACTTTCCCGGCTGGGACGACCTCTGCGCCGGCGGCAAAGCGCTGAAGCGGAAAAAGCCGTAAAGCGCAAAAGACTATTTTTATCTTCCGCGCCTCATTCTTTATTCTGCTTGAAATATTTCAGCAGAACCTGTTTTCGTTCCGTATCCTTTTCGGCTTTCCTGATTTTATCCGGAGAGCCTTCATGTTCCAGACTCCACCCCTCCCATTCCCGGAAAGCGTGATAGGTCCAATCCCACTTGTATTCCTCGAAAATGGAAATCAGTTCATTCAGATAACTGGCTCCACCGGGCGCCCAGACAGCAACCGAAAATTCCCCCGCCTGAATCTTGGCACCATACTTCTGCTGAAATTTGCGGACGGGCTCCATGGATTCGGCCAGGCGCGAACGGTTCCAGCCGGCGTCACGATAATCAAACCGTCTGGCATAGAATGTTTTGATGTAGCTCAAATCACCGACTCCCTGATGCGTATATTCTCCCGGAGCGTACATATGAATGGAGTAGATGATGTTGGAAAGCGGCATGGGCAGCATTTCAAAAAACACCGGATTGGCCATATGGTTGCTCTCGACCATAACCGGAACTTCCGGATCAACGGAGCGGATCGCTTTCGCCGCATCATACTGCAAATTCCAGAAACTGTACGGCACTGGCCCGTGCTGTATCGGTTCATTGCAGAGATCATACGCATAAATCTGCGGATTCCCTTTGAACCTCCGGGCGGTTTCCTGCCAGATTTTGATAAAGGCGTCATGGTATTCCGCTTCATGCATAATCCGGAAATGAGAACTGTCGGTTTTGGCGGCGGCCGCTTCTTTCCCGTACCGTCCGCCAAGCACATGATGCATGTCCACAATGACTTTGATGTCGTGTTTTTTCAACAGAGGCATCAGTTTTTCAAGATGAGAGAGCGCATCATTGAACCACTTCCGGTAGACGGCAATATCCTTCACATCCGGACATCCTCCGACAATCTGGTAACGGACCAGATTGACATTCCATGCCGCGAGCTCACGGATATCATCTTCCGTAAACTGCGACCAGACCGGAGACATTACCCCGCGCCGCGGAACGTCGGAGAGGACGCGGGAAGTGTACTCGCATTTGAAACCTTCCGGAAGAACGATATCCGAGACGGGAGCAATGGGAAACTCTTCAATGGAAACATTGCGGAACTGCAGGGTTCCCCATCCTTGCTGAATTCCAAAAACAATCTGGGCATCGTCGATCCCTTCCGGGAAATTGCAGAAAAGCGTTACTGGCACCCACTCACTCCGTGTTCCTTTGAAGCGAGGACTCACGAAAAAATTTTTGACATTGGCCTTGCTGTTGTAAACCAGGATCTTGCCTCCGGAATGCGGATTCCCTCTGACAGTTTCAATGCTCCGGCATCGGATCTCACAACGAATCTGCAAGCCCTTTCCAAGCAATTTTTCAAGAGGCAAATCTAGAATCGCTCCGCGTGTTTCATTGGAAATTCCAGGCTGTTCGGGAATCTCGACCGTAAACACTCCTTTATCATGGGATGCGCTGAACGTTCCGCCGTCCACGGAAAATTTGCCGAGACGGAAATCTTTTTCTCCGAGCACAATTTCCTCTCCGTCGAAAAGCGGAAGTGCTGCCGCACATAATGCGCATAATGCTGAAAGCAGTTTTCTTT